>DASVCG010000427.1:0-4351 GCA_036381755.1 Phycisphaeraceae bacterium
GCCCGCAACCCCAACCCCCAGCCGACCACGGGCCGCATCCTCCACTTCCGCCTGCGCACCCGCGACGGTCAAAGGCAAACCCCCACGCTCCTGACCCATCTGACGGACGATCAGGTGGGCCGACCACGCAGCCGAAGCGGCCCGCTGGGCGATGTCGCGGTCCTCACGCTCGATCAGCCCGGCGTGTCGCTGGCCCTCACCGGCGGACGGCTGGAGCGGGCCAACTCCTCCCAAGCCGCCTACACCGGCCTGGGCCGCATCAGCTTCCACCACGACTTTCTCCGCGCCGCCAGCCGGGCCTATGGCCAGGTTTCGCCCGCGTCGCTGCTCCAGGCAGCCCTTTTGGGCCTGGACGCCTCGGAATTGCTCGCCTTCGCCGCTTTGCCCCAGCCGCCCACGCTGGAGCAGGTCATCCAACTGGCCCACGCGGGCGTCACCGCCAGCGACGCCCAGCAATTAGCAAGCGCGGGCTACGCTTTTGGCGTCGATCAGCTTATCGAACTTCGCCGCCAGGGCGTGCCCGCTGCCGATGCCGTGGCGTTTCGACAAAGCGGCTTTGTGCTTGGCGCTCAGGAGCTGATCCAGCTTCACCAGGCCGGCGTCACGCCCGATTACGCCGCAGCGATGCAGCAGGCGGGCGTGATTTCCAACCTCGCGGACCTGATCGACCTTCGCCGCGCGGGCGTCGAGCCGGGCTACGCCTCGCGCATGCGGGCTCTGGACGCAGCGGGCACCGCGCAGGACCTGATCCGCCTCCATCAGCGGTCGATTTCGGTGGAAACGGTTTCGACGTTCCGCGACGCGGGCTACCGCCTCCAGGCCGATCAGCTTATGTTGCTGGATCGGGCGGGCGTGCAGGCCCGCGACGCCCTGGCCCTTCGCCGCGCGGGCTACAGCTTCACGCTGGGCGATTTGATGGAGCTGGCCCGCTGGCACGTGCCCGTGCGGTTCACGCTTTCGCTGATGGATGAGCGTTACGAGCCGCTGGCCGCGGACCAGATCGTCAACCTCTACCTTCGCCGCATCACCCCGCAGATGGTCCAGGCCCTGCGCCGCCCGCGC
The DNA here is from genome assembly GCA_036381755.1 of Phycisphaeraceae bacterium. GTDB lineage: Bacteria > Planctomycetota > Phycisphaerae > Phycisphaerales > Phycisphaeraceae > DASVCG01. The sequence continues at coordinate 1,063 of DASVCG010000427.1, forward strand.
CAGACCCCAGCGGTCGAAGCCGCCTCCCGCTAAGAACATGCGCAGCAAGCGATTGGGGAATTTTGCCCCTCTACCCTCTGCCGTCTACCCCCTACCCCCTGCCCCCTGCTTTTCGCTGGCCGGTCCAACGCCTATACTGTCGCCTCAGTCATGCGCCGCCGATTCGCCCCGATCGCCGCTGCGATTATTATCCGCTTCCCTGACCGGTAGGGCCGGCGGCGGCGAAAGCGTCACCCCGACCCTGCCGGCCGGCAGGGTTTTTTTATTCATTGACCGACTCATTGAATTGACCAAACCGCGATTCATCCCAAGCCCGAGGCTCCCCATGGCCGACACCCCCCAGCAAGCCCGCCCCGCCTCGCTCAAGGACACGCTCAACCTGCCCAAGACCGCCTTCGCGATGAAGGCCAACCTTGTGCAGAATGAACCCGCTTCGCTCCAGCGATGGGCGAAGATGGAGCTTTACCAGCAGATCCGCAGCGCCCGCCAGGGCCAGCCAAGGTTCGCCTTCCACGACGGCCCGCCCTACGCCAACGGCTCGATCCACCTGGGCCACCTGCTCAACAAGGTCCTCAAGGACTTCGTCGTCCGCACCCGCACGATGATGGGCATGGACGTGCCCTACGTGCCCGGCTGGGACTGCCACGGCCTGCCCATCGAGCACAAGGTGATGCAGGAGCTGGGCGAGAAGGCCAAGACCATGACGCCCATGCAGGTCCGCCGACGCTGCCGCGACTACGCCCAGAAGTTCGTCAAGCTCCAGTCTCGGCAGATGCAGCGGCTGCTGACCCTGGCCGACTACGACCAGCCCTACCTGACGATGGACCCGGCCTACGAAGCCGCGGTGCTGGAGGTGTTCGCCTCGCTGGTGGAGCGCAGCATCGTCTACCGCGGCCTCAAGCCGGTGCACTGGTCCATCGAGAACCGCACCGCCCTGGCTGAAGCCGAGCTGGAATACGAAGAGCGGGAGGACACGAGCGTCTACGTCCATTTCGACGTGGCCGACGCCGCGGCGCTGCCCCCCTCGCTGCGCCAGGCCGCGGGGGAAACGCCCGTGAGCCTGATGATCTGGACCACCACGCCCTGGACGCTGCCGGCCAACCTGGCGGTGGCGGTGCACCCCGGCTACGCCTACGGCCTCTACCGCCTGACCCGCCAGGGACAGCCGCTGCTTGCGATCCTAGCGACCGACCTGGCTAACAAGGTGCTGGCGCTGGACGGCCAGGCACCGTCCGAACCCCTGGCCACCTGCACCGGCAAAGAACTGATCGGCCTGACCTACCGCCACCCGTTCCTGGCGGACGAACGCGCCCGCCGGGTCGTCCCAGCCGATTACGTCACCCTCGAGGACGGCACGGGCCTGGTGCACACCGCGCCGGGCCACGGCGTGGAGGACTATCAAACCGGCCTGCGCGAAGGGCTGGAGATCTACTGCCCCGTCCGCGAGGATGGCACCTTCGACGACACCGCCCCCGACTGGCTCCAGGGCAAAACCGTCTGGGAAGCCAACGGCCTCGTCGTCGAGCGCTTGCGCCAATCGGGCCACCTGTTCCATGCGCACCAGTTCCCCCACAGCTACCCGCACGACTGGCGGGGCAAGACGCCGGTGATCTTCCGCGCCACCGAGCAATGGTTCGTGAGCGTGGACGAGCCTTTTGCCGTGCCGGGCGATCCTCATGGCGCGCAGCCGGCCTCCCTGCGTCAGCGGGCGATGGACGCCACCGCGCAGGACGTGCGGTTCATCCCTGAATGGGGCCGTAACCGGATGCGGGGGATGCTTGAAAGCCGGCCGGACTGGTGCATCAGCCACCAGCGGGCCTGGGGCCTGCCGATCCCAGCGTTTCACGACCCGGCTGGGCGGGTCTTGTGCACGCCGGCCTCGGTCCGTGCCGTGGCCCAGGTGGTCCGCGCTCACGGCTCGGACGCCTGGTTCCAGATGGACGCGCAAGAGCTCCTGGCCTCCTACGACCCCGCCAGCGACCCCGACGCCCCCGACTGGGCCAAAGCCGCGGACTTCGACCGCGCCCAGCTCGTCAAAGGCCGCGACATCTTCGACGTGTGGTTCGAGTCGGGCTCCTCCTGGTATGCCGTCATCCTCCAGCGCTTCGGCCAAGCGTTCTTCCCCACCGACCTCTACCTGGAAGGCTCCGATCAGCACCGCGGCTGGTTCCAGCTTTCGCTTTTGCCTGCCCTGGGCGTCACCGGCCAGCCGCCTTTCAAAGCAGTGCTCACCCACGGCTTCATGGTCGATAAAGACGGCCGCAAGATGTCCAAGAGCCTGGGCAACACGCTGGAGGTCGAAGACCTGCTCAAGGAGTTCGGCGCTGATGTGTGCCGATGGTGGGTCAGCGGCCTGGCGTTCGAGAACGATGTCAAGGTGGACATCGCTTTCTTCCGCGACGCCGGCGAGCAGTACCGCAAGGTGCGCAACACGCTGCGCTTCTTGCTCTCGAACCTCTACGACTTCGACCCCGCCAACGACGCCCACGCCTGGAGCGACGACGACGCCAACTCGCTGGACGCCTGGGCGATGCGTCAACGGGATGCATTGATCGAGCAGGTGCTGGCGGCTTATCGCCAGTATCAGTTCCGCCGGGCGCATGAGCTGCTATTCAACTTCTGCAACGACACGCTCTCCGCGGTGTACCTGGCCGCGGTGAAGGACCGGCTGTACTGCGACGGGCGCGACTGGCCCCGTCGTCGGCGGACGCAAACCGCCTTGCACCGCATCGCCGATGGGCTCATCCGCCTGCTGGCGCCCATGCTGCCGCACACCGCCGACGAAGCCTGGCAGGCGCTGTGGGGATCGCAGGCCGACCCAGCCTCGGTGCACCTGGCGACCATGCCCGAGCCCACGGGCGTCGTCGCGGACGAAGGCTGGGAGCAGGTGATGGCCCAGCGTGCCAGAGCCCTGAAGCTCATCGAGCAGACCCGTTCCCAGCAGGGTATCGACAACCCGCTGGACCTGGGCCTGCGCATCGCTTTCAGCCCTCGCCGTCAGCCGTTCTTCGAGCGATTCGCCGCAGCGGACCTGGCCGACCTGTGCGGCATCAGCCGCGTGGAGCTTGCGCCCCGCGACGCCGACCTGCCCGAAGCGGAGATGGAGGTGCTCGACCTGCGCAGCGAGCCGCGGTGCCAGCGGTCCTGGAAGCGCGACGGCACGGTTCAGCAGCGGGCCAACGGCGCCTGGCTCACCCAGCGCGACGCCCAGGCCCTGGGCCTGGCCTAGACAGCGACGCCGCAGCGGTTTCGTCGTCGCTGGCAACAGCCGCTGCCCGACACTCGGCTG
>DASVCG010000428.1:0-2801 GCA_036381755.1 Phycisphaeraceae bacterium
TAAGAGACGCAGCGGATCAAAAGGATTCGCCACAAAGGCGCAAAGAAGCAACACAGGGTAGAGGGCGGACGGCACAGGGCAGGAATTGGGACGAGCGGTTGAGGATTGGAGATTGGGGATTTCTGATTGGTGATCGGCGCTTCGCGATTGGCGATCGGCAGTCGTGCCCAGAGAGCCGGCCAAGGCTTTGAATCCGTCACCAATGAGAAAGGTCTGCCCCCTGACTGCCCGCCCTCGATCCGAGGCCCGTCGTCATGGCGCTTGGTCAGATGAGCCGGTCCGGCAGCCGGGATTGCCCGCCTGATGAGACGCGTCAAGCCGTCAGGCGGGTGCTGATGCTGGCGCACCGCGTGCCCTATCCGCCGGACCGGGGCGACCGGATCCGCGGCTATCACTTGTTGCGCGAGCTGGCCAGGCATTTTGAGGTGAGCCTGGCGTGTTTGACGCACGAGCCGGTCACCGCGGCGCAGCAGGCGCGATTGCAAGAACTGACGACCCGCCTGGCGATCCAGCCGATGGGGTGGTGGCGGCCACGCAGCCAGGCGCTGGCGGCGCTCTTGACGGGCCAGGCGATCACGCCCAATTGGTTCTACTCGCCCGCGTTGGCGCGGACGCTTGAGCAGTGGCATCAGGATCAGCCCTTCGACGCGGTGCTCACCTACTGCACCGGCATGATCCGCTACGCGCGGGAATTGACCGCGGATGAATCCATCCGCCACGTGCTGGACCTGGTGGACGTGGATTCGCGCAAATGGGCCGCCTACGCGCGCACCAGCCATGGCCCGCTGCGCTGGGTGTACGCCCTGGAGGCGCATCGGCTGCGGCGGATCGAGGCCGCTGAGCACGACCGCATCGACGCCCTGACGATCATCAGCGAAGCGGAAGCCAAAACCTATCGCGACGTCGTCAGCAGCAGGCTCCAGCCCCGCGTGGTGGGCAACGGCGTGGACCTGGACTACTTCCACCCGCAGCCCCAGGAGCAATCCGACGGCAGAACGATTCTTTTCGTGGGGATGCTCGACTACAAGCCCAACGTGGACGGCATCGTCTGGTTCGCGCGGGAGGTCATGCCGCGGCTGCGGCTGGGCGGCGTGCCCGAGGCGCAGCTTCGCATCGTGGGGCGCAACCCCTCCGCGCCGGTGCGTCAGCTTGGGGCGCAGGCGTGGGTGGAGGTGGTTGGACCGGTGGAGGACGTGCGGCCGCACCTGGCGCAGGCGACCGCGGTGGTCGCGCCGCTGCTCATCGCTCCCGGCGTGCAGAACAAGGTCCTGGAGGCGATGGCCTCGGCGCGGGCGGTGGTGTGCTCACCCCAAGCGGCTGCGGGCATCGACGCCCAGCACGAGCAGCACCTGCTGGTGGCCTCCCAGCCCGAGCACTACGCCCAGTACCTGGCGCGGCTGCTCCGCGAGGCAGCCTATCGTCAGCAACTGGCCCAGGCCGCCAGGCAGCGCATGGAGGAGCGATACGCCTGGTCGCGGATGCTGGCGCCGATGATCGCGTTGTTGCGCGATGAGCCTGTTGAGGATTCAGATCGTTGAGAAAAACAGGCCGCGCCCCGTTGGGGGCGGGCTATTGAGAATCTCTAATCTTTGATCCCCAATCCCTCTTTGTCTTTCCCTGCCCTCTGCCGCCTACCCCCTTGTTTGGCCCCCTCACCCTGCCCTCTTCCGGGGGCTCCCCCGCAAGCGGGGGAGAGGGCTTACGAATGTCCCCCGCCTTTTGATATAGCCCCGACCTCGATTGATGGCCCTGATTTTTCTGCTGCCTGCCCTCTACCGTCTGCCCGCTGCCCCCTAAATCAGTCGAGCTTGCGTGGCATGGTTGAAGCGATGACGCGGATGGGTTCGGTGTTGGCCTTTTCGATGTCGAGGGTGTTGTCGTCGTCGGGCTGGACCGTCAGGTCCATCGACCCGCGTTGGAGCACCCAGACGCCCTCGTCGTCCTTGCGGCGGTGGGCGTAGAACTGGCACGCGGTCACCCCGCCCAGGAGCGGCCGTTCCTGCTCCGTCGTGCTGCCGTAAGGCCGGGTGATCAGCCACAGCTCGTGGGGGTCCTCGCGATACTCGACGCGCACGTAGTTGCCTTTGGGGTCGATCAACTCCAGGTAGTGGCTTTCGATCGTGTCGCCGTTGAGCACCACGGGCGGATCGGACGAGGAGTCCGGCATCAGCGGGCCGTGGGCGGTGGAGGTGCGGATGAGCGTGAGCAGGCGGTGGATGACCATCCGCGTGGCGGCCTGCGTGCTGGCGGACTGGGCCGCTGCGGCGTAGGCGTAGAAGCTGGCGTCGATGGCGACCATGGTGGCGGTCAGCAGCATGGCGGTGATCACCAGCGACAGGAGCATCTCCACCAGCGAGAGGCCGCGGCGTCGGCTGGCGCGGCTCAAGCGGCCGGTGGAACGGGCGCAGGAAGCGCTCCCAGCGGCGCGGCGCCTAAGTGGGTGGGGGGTTATTTGTTGTCGGCGGCCTGTCCGCGTCATGATCACTTCCCGCCTTCAAAGTAGGTGGCGATCACCGGCTCGATCTGGATCGGCCCCAGCACGCCGTCAGGCAAGGGCAGCGTCGGGTCGTACCGCACCTTGATCATGCCCACGCCCGTCACGGGCAGCTCGGCTTCCAGGTCGCCGGCGTCGGAGGGGAAGTAGCCCAGCGTCGTGTTGAACTGCGGGCTGGTCTGCCCCAGCACCGGGCCGGTGTTGCTTTTGGGCTCGAAGGTGGTCAGGATCGTGCCGTTGACCTCTACCTGCCCGCGCATGTCGATCACGCCGGCCACGATCGTGCCGGAGAGCTCCACCGCCTCGT
>DASVCG010000429.1:0-12401 GCA_036381755.1 Phycisphaeraceae bacterium
CGGAGCTTCACCCCGCCGCTGCTGGTCTATCGCCATGCGGGGCGGTTCATTCTCCAGGACGGCCATCAGCGGTCGATGGCCTGGGCGCTGCCGAGGCTCCGCGTGGAAGCGGCTTCGGGCGACGGCCTGCTCAGCATCGACGGCCACCGCTACCCCGACGCGGTGGTGCTGGCGCCCCAGGAGCAGGGCGACCGCTTCGATGTGATCAACCATGTCCCGCTTGAGCGCTACCTGCCCGGCGTGCTGGAGCGCGAGCTGTATGGCCAGTGGCACCCGGAGGCGTTCGTGGCCCAGGCGGTGGCGGCGCGCTCCTATGCGCTGTTCGAGCGGCAGCTACACGCCCAGCGGGCCTACGACCTGGAATCGACCACCGCCAGCCAGGTCTACCGCGGCGCCGCGACCAACCCCAAGGCCGTCGAAGCGGTGCAGCGGACGCGGGGCATGGTCCTGGTCCACGCCGGCCGCATCGTGCCAGCGTTCTTCTCAAGCTGCTGCGGCGGGACGGGGCAGGCGGCGTCCGCGGCGTTCCCCCGCCTGGCTTCCGCTGTGGACATCCCGCCTCTGCGGGGCGCGCGGTGCGGCGGCTGGTGTCAGGCCAGCCCCAACTACCGCTGGGGCCCCATCTTGCGCGACACCTCGATGCTGGCGAAGCGCATCGCCGCCTGGGGCCGGGCCAATCGCCACCCCGTGGCGCAACTGGAGGGGTTGCGGGACATCCGCATCAGCGAGCTGAGCGGCACAGGCCGCCCCGCGGCGTTTGTGATCATCGACCGCCGTGGCCGCCGATTCACCCTGCCCGCGGAATCGTTCCGCTTCGCGTGCAACTATGCCGGCGCGGGCCTGCCCGCGGTCGAGCCGGCCCAGCAGCTCAAAAGCAGCCACGTCCGGGTCCGCCTGACCGGCCGAACCGTGCGGTTCGAGGACGGCCGGGGGCACGGGCACGGCGTGGGGCTGTGCCAGTGGGGCGCGCAGGGCATGGCCCAGCAAGGCTACGACGGCTTAGCTATCGTCCGCTTCTATTACCCCGGCGCCACCATTCAGCGAATCTATTGATCCGCGACGGGCGATGGGCGCTTTATGCCCAGCGGCTGTGGCTCTTCCAGATCACGAACCGCTGGTCAGAAATCCATCATCATGGGGCAAGGCAGGGGGGCGGTCGTAGTCCGCGGGCAGCGTTTGCGCCTGGTGAGTGGTCGAGGCGTCGAGGAAGGCCTGCATCGCGTGGAGGACCGCCAGCGCTAACCGGCCTGAGGCGCGGGGCTCGCGGCGGGTGCGCAGCGCGTGGGCCATTTCCGCCACGCCCAGGCTTCGCCCGTTGGGGTGGCGGTGGCACGGTTCGACGACGCGCCATTCCGATTCGCCCGCCAGGCGGATGCGGACCTCGCCGTCGAAGCCGTTGGGGTCCGGCACCATCATCGTGCCCTCGGTGCCGTAGAGGGTGATGGGGTGGCTCCGCTCGTAGGTGGGGTGGTGGACGGCGAAGCTGGTGATGATGGTCGCACAGGCCCCGCAGGCGAATCGCATCGAGCCGGTGATGTGGTCGGGGGTTTGGACGCGGATCTCCTGGCCGTATTTGGGTTTGCTGGTGATGATCCGCTGGGGGATGAGGATGTCCGCCAGGCCGGTGATCGTGGTGATCGGGCCCAGCAGGTTGATCAGGGCGGTGAGGTAGTAAGGCCCCATGTCGAACATGGGCCCGCCGCCGGGCTGATAGTAGAAGACGGGGTTGGGGTGCCAGTGCTCGGGGCCGCGGGAGAGCATGAAAGCGGTGGCGGCGATGGGCTGGCCGATGACGCCCTGGTCGATGAGTCGTCGGCAGGTCTGGTGGGCGGTGCCCAGGAACGTGTCCGGGGCGCAGCCGACGTGCACGCCGCGGGCCCGCGCTGCCTCGAGGAGGGCGCGGCCCTCCGCGGGCGTGATCGCCAACGGCTTCTCGTTGTAAACGTGCTTGCCCGCTTCGATTGCCCGCAGCGCGATGGGGGCGTGCGCATCAGGCGTGGTCAGATTGACCACAAGCTCGACCGACTCGTCCGCCAATAGCTCATCCACGCTGGTGCAGACGCAGGGCACGCCATACTTGGCCGCCTGCGATAGGGCTCGCTGCGCGTCGAGATCGGCGCAGGCGGCCACCTTCAGGATGGGGTACTGGCTGGCGAAGCGGAAGTACTGATCGCTGATGGCGCCGCAGCCGATGACGCCGACTCGGATAGGCTGCATGATCAATGTTCCCGTCGGTGAAGGTGAAAGTGGGGTTGAGCACGCTGCACGCTGGCGGCCGAATCAGCCCGACAGGCCGAGTCCCCAGCGACGCTACGCCTGGTTTTCGGCGTTAGGCTGCCAGCGGCCCGAGGGGTTCGCCTCCGATGGGGAATGTGCGCGTCGCGTCAGGCCCTGTCAAGAGGCGTCCTGGGACGGCGGGGCGTCGGGATGGGTCAGGCCGTCGGAGACGGGATGCCGCGGCCGGACGCCGGCGCGAGTGCCCTCCGCGGTCATGTCCATGAACGCCTGGGGGATCAGCGGCCGGGTCTTGAGCGTCCATTGGCGGCGGTCGAAGCGGTTGGCGATGAACTGGACGGCTTCCTCCACGTCGTCGGTGATGGTGAACAGGTCCAGGTCGTCAGCGTGGATGTAGCCGTACCGCTCCAGCATGGTTCGGCGGAACCAGTCCGCCAGGCCGTCCCAGTATTCGTGCCCGACGCACACGATGGGGAACGGGTCGATCTTGAGGGTCTGGATGAGGGTGAGGGCCTCGAAGAACTCGTCCATGGTGCCCAGCCCGCCGGGGAAGCAGACGAACCCGCCGGCGTACTTGACGAACATCACCTTGCGGACGAAGAAGTAGTGGAAGTTCAGCTCGTGGGTCTGATAGGGGTTGGGCTGCTGCTCATGGGGTAGGCTGATGTTGAGGCCGACGCTCTTGCCGCCTGCGGCGTAGGCGCCGCGGTTGGCGGCCTCCATGATGCCTGGCCCGCCGCCGGTGATGACGGCAAAGCCCTGCTCCACCAGCAGCCGACCGCAGGTGACGGCCTGCTCGTAGAACGGGTCGCCCTCGCGGACGCGGGCCGAGCCGAACACGGTCACCGCCGGTCCCACGTCGGTCATCGCCTCCACGCCGTCGACGAATTCCGAAAGGATGCGGAACAGCCGCCAGGTCTCGCGGCTGAGGGTGATGTCTTTCATGAATTCGGACATACCGGGCTCCGCGAAAGCGAAAGGATCGCGCAGGGCGACAACGCCGGGGCCTACCCTATTCCTATCGGATACCTGCGCAACAGAGATTGACCGGCGCAGGCGGGACTCGACCCGCCCCGACGGGAAAACGGCTGAATCGCCCGAAATCGTCGGCCCGCAGGCCCCGATGGCGGCGGTGGCCGCTTGTCAGGCCGTCTGGGCGGCCTGGGCCTGCGCGACGAGCTGATCGAACGCAGCCGGGTCAGCGATGGCGATCTCGCTGAGCATCTTGCGGTTGAGCGCCACCTGGGCCGCCTTGAGCCCGGCGATGAACCGGCTGTAGCTGATCCCCCGCTGCCGGCAGGCCGCGGTGATGCGCGTGATCCACAGCCGGCGGTAGTCCCGCTTGACCAGCCGGCGGTGCTCATAGGCATACGCGCCGCTGCGGATAACCGTTTGCTTGACCTTGCGCCACTGGCTGCGGCGGGCACCGCGGTTGCCCTTGGCCTTCTTGAACCAGCGAACCTTCGATTGGCGCCGAGCCGCGCCTTTACGCGCACGAGGCATGGCGAATCTCCTTGGCGATGGCGGGGGCCGAGGCATCGATCCGCCCCGACACTTCTAAACCCGACTCGCACCGTGGCTCAGGAGCAGGCCATCGGGGAAAACGCCTTCCCCGCTGACCCTGCCCTGGCAAACTCCCCCCGGAAGTAACTCCCGGAAACGCCCTTCGGAAACGCCCTCGGCCCTTGGAAGCGACCCTGGCCGTCCGATTTCCCTGCGTTCGCCCCTCGGCCCGGCTCAGGAGCCCGGCGTCAGCGGGCGGTGCAACATCTTCTCCAGCCGGGGGATGTCGCCCCGCTTGGCCACCGCCTTTTGGCGCAGCTTCCGGCGTTTGTCGCCGCTCTTGTGGCTCAAAAGGTGGCCGGCGCCGGCCTTGGAGAACTTCACCTTCCCCCGGGCGGTGACCTTCACCCGCTTGAGCAGGCCTTTATGGGACTTGAGCTTGGGCATATCGGTGGCGTCCTTGGGAGCAAACGAGCCCCGTATTGTAGGGACCGCCCCGCTGGATGCAACCCCGAGGCCCCCCTGTCTTGCCCCGGCCCGTGCGAGGCGGTACCTTCTGCATCCTGGAAAAGAAAGAGGCGATGCTCATGAAGGTGATCTGCGATCGAGGAGCCCTGGTCGAGTCGCTCAACCTCGTCGGGGGGGTCGTGGTCGCGCGCACGCCCAAGCCGGCGCTGACGTGTGTGAAGCTCACCGCCCAGGCCGATGCGCTGTCGCTGGCGGCGACGGACCTGGAGGTGGCGGTGCGGTACAGCACGCCCCGGGTGGAGGTGCAGCAGGAGGGCGAGGCGCTGATCCCCGCGGACAAGCTGGGGCAGATCGTCCGCGAGTCGATCGACCCGACGCTCACGATCCAGACCGAGCAGGACGTGGCCCAGATCACCGGGCAGGACAGCCGCTTCAAGATCTACGGCCAGCCGGTGTCGGAATTCCCCCCCATCCCCGAGTTCAAGGGCGAGGCGGATTTCGAGATCGCCGCGGCGGAGCTGCACCGGCTCATCGCCATGACGCTGTTCGCCACCGCCCGCGAGAACAGCCGCTACGCCATCAACGGCGTTTTGCTGGAGCGGGAGGGCAACAAGCTGACGATGGTCGCCACCGACGGGCACCGGCTGGCGGTGGCGCGCGGGGCCTGCAAGGGGGACAAGGGCCAGACGCAGTCGGCGATCGTGCCGGCCAAGGCGCTCAACCTGCTTCTGCGCCTCTTCGAGGACGCGGAGCAGACCGTTCAGGTCAAGATCGCGGACAATCAGATCCTCCTGGCCACCGACCAGGCGGTGCTGGCGTCGAATTTGGTGGAGGGGAATTTCCCGCCTTACCGGGACGTGATCCCCAAGGAGGGGGATAAGCGCGCCACGCTGCCGACGGACCTGTTCATCAGCGCGGTGCGCCGGGCGGCGCTGTTGACCAACGAGGAGTCGCGGGGCGTGCGGATGGCGTTTGGCCCCTCGGGGCTGACGCTCTCGAGCCGCGCGCCGGAGATGGGCGAGGCGGAGATCAGCGTGGCGCTGCCCGAGTACAGCGGCGAGCCGATCGAGATCGGCTTCAACCCCGCCTATCTGCTCGATGCGCTGAAGGTGGTGGGGGAAAGTCAGGTGCAGATGGAGTTCAAGGCGCCGAACAAGCCGGGCGTGCTCCGGACCGGGCCGAACTTCCTCTACGTCGTGATGCCCGTGAACCTGCAATGAGGTAGGTGGCGGCCTGGTGTGTCAGACGCTGCGGCCGCGGTCCGGACCATGAAACCAGCGGAGGCCACCATCGCCGTCGCTCAGCGCTCCGGCCTGGGATCGCCGTCGGGGGATGCACCCGCAGCGGCCCAGGCCCCCGATGTGGTCCGCGCGGAGCCGCCCCGCCCGGCGTCCGTCGCGCGGAGCAGGCGAGTCGATCTCACCGCAGCGCCCGAGGTCGGCTGGTTCAGGCGATGGCTGCACCGCCTGGAGGCGGGCATCTCTCGGCTGTCGGTCAAGAACAACTTCTGGCATCGCGTGTGCTCGTGGATCTGGCTGCCCCTGGCGTTTCGCAGCGGGATCAAGATCAAGAAGATCAGCAGCGACACGTTCTCCGCGGTGCTGCCGTTTCGCCGGTTCAACCGCAACTGGTACAACGCCATGGCCGGGGCGGCGCTGTTGGGCAACTCCGAGATCGCTGGGGGCCTCTACGTCTTCAACCGCTGCGGGGCCGACTACACCGTGGTGTGCAAGCACCTGGACTACAAGTTTTTGCGGCCCTGCTACGGCCCGGCGCTTTACCGCGTCAAGCCGCGGGAGGATCTGGACGCCAAGGTCGCCCAGGGCGGCGAATTCAACGTCACGCTGGAGATGACGATCGTGCAGATGGTCCGCCGACCCGGCGAGAAGGAACGCCGCGTCGGGCGATGCACCGCCACGTTTCACGCCACGCCCAAGGCGCAGGTCCGCCGCAGGCAGTGGCGCCGCAGAAAAAAAGCCGTCGGCTCCACCGCTGAATAGGGGACAGCGAGCAGACGGCAGGGGGCAGGCAAATCACAGCGAAAGACAGAGGGCAGCCCCCTCACCCTACCCTCTCCCCCAAAGGGCGAGAGGGCTGATAAATGTACCCTTGCCTTTTGATGCAGCCCCAGCCGCGCCCCCGTTGGGGGCGGGCTATCGGATGCAGTTCCATCCGCGCGCCCACTGAGGGCGGGCTATGGGGTTTGTCTTTTCCTGCCGTCTGCCTTCTGCCCCCTATCCTCTGTTTTTCTCTTTGTGCCTCTGTGGTTTATCTGTGCCTACCCTCTGCCGCCTGTCATCTACCCTCTCGTTATTCAGCCGGGCAAGCCTGGGGGCGGGGGCGACGCTAAACTGCGGGCATGCCCACCATTCGGATTCATCCCACTGAGCACCGGGGTTTTTGGCGCGTCGGGCTGTGGGCGTGCTTCCTGGGCAGCTCCTGGACGTGGGTGATCGGGATGCTCTGGCCGGTGCTGCTGGTGCGGGACTACGGCCCAGCAGGTTGGTTTGTCTTTGCCATCCCCAACGTGGTGGGGGCCGCGGCGATGGGCTGGATGCTGAGCAGCCCCGAGGCCAGCCGACGGGTGCTTGAGCGGCACCTGGGCGCGGCGTTGCGGTTCTCCGATGTGACGATCGCTTACCACGTCTTTGCCGTGGTGTGGATCTACACCCGGCTGATGGGGTGGGGCGGCCCGCTGGCGGTGGCGGCTGCGGCGCTGGTGATCACCGCGGGCGGGTTGCAGCGGCGGGCGGTGGTGCTGGTGGGGGCGGCGCTGGTCACCGCGGCGTCGCTGGCGATGTTCGTCGCCTGGCTCATCCTGGCTGGGCCCACCTGGGCCCAGGCGGCGCCGCCCCGGCTCACGCAGTTGGATCTGGCGCTATTGATGCCTGCCATGGCCGCGGGCTTTCTGCTTTGCCCCTACCTGGACCTGACTTTCCATCGCGCCCGCCAGGCCACCGAGCCGGCTGCGGGGCGGCGGGCCTTCCTGCTGGGCTTTGGCGGGGTGTTCCTGGTGATGATCGCGTTCAGCCTGTTTTATTCGGGCGCGCTAGAGGGGGTGATGGGCCGCGGCCCTGCGCCCGTGCTGCCAAGACGGTGGCTGATCGTGCTGAGCGTGCACCTGGTGCTCCAGGCCGCCTTCACGATCGCGGTGCATCTGCGGGAGGTGATCCGCCACGGAGGGCACGCTGCGGCGCACCGCACCGCGTCGCTGGCGGTGGCGGCGGTCGCGCTGGCGTGGTGGGCCCATGCCCAGCCGGTCCGTGATTTCCACGGCTTGAGCGTGGGCGAGGCGGTCTACCGCGGCTTCCTGCTCATCTACGGCCTGATCTTCCCCGCCTACGTCTGGCTGTGCATGCTCCCCAGCCGCAGCCGCATCCCTCCCCACATCGCGCGGCTGATGCTGGTGGTGGCGATCCTGATCGCCCTGCCGATGGCCTACCAGGGCTTCCTGGCTGGGCGGGCGATGTGGGTACCGCTGGCGCTGGCGGTGCTGGCCGCGGCGCGGGTCGTCCTGGTGTGGATCTTCCCGCCCGCCAGCAGCAGCGAAAGCTCATCTTCGCTACAATCGCCCCCCTGATCCGAACCGGTGTCTGAACCGGTCTGTCCTGACACCCGCCAACCCGGCTCCGCATCATGGCGTTTCACTCCGGCCGAGTCAGCTTCTGCCGTTTCCGCGTCGTGGGCGATGCGCCCGCCAGCGTGGACGAAGCGCTGCTGTCGATCCTCCAGGAACACGCCTTCCGCGAGACCGCTATCGGGGCGCCGGAGCAGGTCGAGGCCGGCTGGATCACCGGCGAGCATCTGCTGGACACGCAGTTCAGCTACGAGAAAAACGGCTTTGGCAACCTGGCGATGTTCGCCCTGCGGATCGACACCCACCAGGTGCCCGCGGCGATCAAGCAGGCGTACCGCAAGATCAACGAGCAGGCCGCAGCAGCGGGCAACCCCTCGGGCTTCGCCTCACGCGCCCAGAAGCGCGAGGCGCAGGAGCTGGCCGGCAGGCAGATCCACGAAGACCTGGCCGCGGGCAAGTTCCGCAAGAGCAAGGCTGTGCCGCTGATCTGGGACCTGCCCCGGCAAACGCTCTACTGCGGCGCCACGGGCAACACCGTCGTGGAGCAACTCGCGCGCCTGTTCCGCCAGAGCTTCGGCGCGGAGCTGGAGGCGGTCACCGCTGGCACGCTGGCGGGCGAGCTGCTCAAGGAGCAAGGTCGGCGGCGCGATTGGGAGGATCTTCACCCCTCGCCCTTCACCGCTCCGCCCCCTGAGGCCCACGCCCAGGGCGACGACGCTGACGGCCCGCGCGACGTGGCGATCCCCACCGCCCCCTGGTGCGCCCGCTCGGTGGACCTCAAGGATTTTCTGGGCAACGAGTTCCTGATCTGGCTGTGGTGGCGGGCTGAAGCGCACGAGGGCGAAGTCCCGGTGCGCACGCCCGCGGGGGGGCAGGGCCAGGTGTTCGTCACGCTGGACAAGGCGCTGGACATGGACTGCGCCTGGGGCGTGCGCGGCAGGCAGTCGCTGCGGGGCGACGGCCCGACCCGCTGGAACGAGGCCGCGGAGGCCTTGGCGATGGGCAAGTGGCCGCGTCGCGCGGGGCTGATCCTCTCCGACGGCGAGCATCAGTGGGAATTGACGCTCCAGGGCGACCGGATGCAGGTCAGCGGCGCAGCCTTGCCGGAGGTGCCCGACGCGCAAAGCCCGCGCCAGTTGCTGGAAGGCCGGCTCCTGCTCATCGGCACGCTGGCCTCGACGCTGGATGCGGCCTATCAATCCTTCCTGGCCCAGCGGTGCAGCGGCGGCTGGTCCGCGCAGCGCCAGGCGATTCGGCAGTGGATCGCTGATCGACGCCGACCCACCAAGCGACCGCTCACCGCGGCGCTGGCGACGATGCGGCCCGCCCAGACCTCGGCTGAGTCCGAGCCCGAGCCCGATGCGCCCCAGCCTGACGCCGCGGAGCTGCCCACCGCCTGACCCGCTGATGAGAACGAAAGCGAGGCCGCGATGATCGTGGGCGTTCCCAGGGAGATCAAGCCGCACGAGTACCGCGTGTCGATGCTCCCGGTGGGGGTGGAGCTGCTGACGCAGGCGGGGCACCGCGTGCTGGTGGAGCGCGGCGCGGGGGTGGGCAGCGGGTACGAGGACGCCCAGTACGCCGCTGCGGGCGCGGAGTTGGTCGATGAGCACGACGCGGTCTTTGAGCGGGCGGAGTTGATCGTCAAGGTGAAGGAGCCCTTGGGCTCGGAGCTGCCTCTGCTCAAGCGCGGGCAGACGGTGTTCACCTATTTTCATTTCGCCGCCAGCCGGGAGCTGACGCAGGCGTGCCTGGACGCGGGCATCACAGCGCTGGCGTACGAGACGCTCACCGACGCGCACAATCGGCTGCCGTTGCTAACGCCCATGAGCGAGGTGGCTGGGCGGATGAGCGTGCAGGAGGGGGCCAAGTACCTGGAGAAGCCGATGATGGGCCGGGGGATCCTGCTGGGCGGCGTGCCGGGCGTGGAGCCGGGCAACGTGCTGATCCTGGGCGGGGGCGTGGTGGGCACGCAGGCGGCGCGCATGGCCGCGGGGCTGGGCGCGCAGGTCGTCATCGTCGACATCAACCTCGATCGCCTGCGCTACCTGAGCGAGATCATGCCGCCCAATGTCCACACCGCCTACTCCGACCCGCACACGATCGCTGAGCACGCAGTGCGGGCGGACCTGATCATCGGCGCGGTGCTGATCCCCGGCGGCCGAACGCCGGTGCTCATCCGCCGCGACCTGCTCAAGCACATGAAAAACGGCGCGGTGATCGTGGACGTGGGCGTCGACCAGGGCGGCTGCGTGGAAACCAGCCGGCCCACCACCCACGAGGAGCCCACCTACGTCATCGACGGCGTGGTGCACTACTGCGTGACCAACATGCCCGGCGCCGTCGGCCGCACCAGCACCCAGGCCCTGTGCCACGCGACGCAGCCCTACGTCCTGCGCCTGGCTCAAGAGGGCGCGGACAAGCTCGTCCGCGACGATGAGGGCTTCGCTAACGCCCTGAACATGCGCGACGGCAAGCTCACCAATCACGCTGTGGCCCAGGCGCACGACATGCTCGATCGTCTGACCTGACCCTGCCCCCTGCCCTCTATTTTTCACCAGTAGATGTACCGCTCGAACAGCCGTCGGTCGCTGGGGGGCAGCTCGGCCACCTGGGGCACGAGGTAGAGGTTGCCCTCCACGTCCAGCAGGATCTTGCCGCCTCGGCCGTAGTCCTGCGCCGCCTCGCTGCTGTAACGCATGATGAACTGGCGCGGGCCCAGGTCGGTGTCCAGGTCCACCTCCAGGTATTGCTGAAGTCGGCGGATCGTGAGCACCCGGCGGACGGTGTGCACGAAGTACCGCTTGAGCAGCGCCTCCTGGATCAGCCGCTGCTGCTGGGGCGGCCAGTCGGCCAGGTCGCGGATCAGCCCGATCTCCTGCTCGCGGTCCTCGCTGTTGAGGTAGCGCAGGCTGATGAGGCGGTTGGGCTGCTGCACCGGCAGGCAGCGTGCCGCCTGGATGCCGTGATAGATCCCCTCGTTCAGGATCGTCACGTGCAGCGCGCCCAGGTTCCCCAGGTGGATGCTGGCGATCTGCGGGGTCAGCCAGCGCGGCTGATACCCATCCACCGGCCCCAGGCCCGTGTCGGGGTCGACTCGCAAAGAGGCGGCCTGCTCCCTGGCTTGCTCCGCTGCGGAAGGCTCAGCGTCGGCAGCCGGCGGGGCCAGCGTCGCCACGCGGGTGTCTGACGAGCCGCCCTCCTCAGCCGCGCTGGAACTCCCCTCCGCCAGGGCCTGGGCTGCGCCGGCAGCGGGCTGGGAAGCCGGGGCCACCAGCAGGTCAGCGTCCACATCGTCGCGCCCCGTGCCTTGCTGGATGTTCACCATCCGCGCGTATCGGCCGTTGAGCCGCATGAGCTGTTCGTGCGTGCCCGATTCGACGATCCGGCCCTCGTCCACCACCAGGATGCGGTCGCAGTGCCGAAGCGTGCTCAGGCGGTGGGCGATGATGATGCTGGTGCGGCCCCGGACCAGATCCACCAGCGCCTTTTGGATGGCCAGCTCCGACTCGCTGTCGATGGAGCTGGTGGCCTCATCGAGGATGAGGATCCGCGGGTCGCACAGGAGGGCGCGCGCCAGGCTCAGCCGCTGGCGCTCGCCGCCTGAGAGCCCCGCGCCGCGCTCGCCCACCCAGGTGTCGTACCCCTGGGGCTGGCGCAGGATGAAGTCGTGGGCGTTGGCGGCGCGGCTGGCGGTGATGACCTCTTCCTCCGTCGCGTCCCGCCTGCCGTAGAGCAGGTTCTCCCAGATCGTCCCCCGGAACAGGAACGGCTCCTGGAGCACCACGCTCACCGCGGCGCGCAGGTCCTGGCGGGCGATCCGCTTCAGGTCCACCCCGTCGATGAGAACCTGACCCTCGTCGGGGTCGTAGAAACGGCTGATCAGGTTCACCAGCGTCGTCTTGCCCGAGCCGCTTCGGCCGACGATGCCGATCGCCTCGCCGGCGCGGATCGTCAGGCTCACGCTCCTGAGCACGGGGTTGTCCCGGCGGTAGCCGAAGCTCACGTTGCGGAACTCGATGTCCCCCCGCACCCGGGGCATGGGCGCCGGGTCGACCGGCTCGGGCACGTCCACGCGGGCGTCGAGCACCTCGAAGATCCGGTGCGTCTGCGTGGCGAACTGGGTGAGCCAACTGGTCAGGTTCGTGAGGCTGCTCAGCGGCCCGTAGAACATGCCCATGTAGCCGAAGAAGGCCATCAGCGTGCCCAGCGTTAGGTCGTGCTCCAGGACGTTCCGCCCGCCGACGTACCAGACGATCCACCCGCCCATCTGGAAGACCAGGCCCATGGTGGGGTAGAACATCGCGGCGTTCATGTCCAGCCGTCGGCGGGTGTCGCGCAGGTCCGCTGAGGAGCGGGCGAACCGCCCCAGCTCGTGCTGCTCCTGGGCGAAGGCCTTGACCACGCGGACGCCCGAGAGCAGCCCGCTGAGCATCCCCGCCTGCTTGGAGGAGCGGTCCCACAGCCGCTGGTAGTGCGGGTACACGTAGCGGTAGAACACCACCGTGCTGGCCAGGACCAGCGGCGCCGGCACCAGCGCCCAGAAGGCCAGCGTCGGCTCCAGCGTCAGCATCATCCCCATCGAGAGGACCACCAACAGCAATTGCATGAGGAACCC
>DASVCG010000430.1:0-3107 GCA_036381755.1 Phycisphaeraceae bacterium
AGTCTGCGTCAGGCCAGGCGTTCCGCCATAGCGACGACCAATCGAATCGCGCGTTCCAGATCAAATGCTTGGAACTCGACATCCCGCAGCACCATCCGAAGTCGGGCATCCAGTTGACGCTTGAGGCTGGCGAATCGTTCGCTGCTGACATCCACGGCGAGATTGCCGGGCACGGCGAGCTTCTGGCGGATCATGGCGATCAGCTTGCGATCATCGACGGCGAAACCGAGGCGCTCAACAGCGTGATCGAGATCATAGAAATCGCGGATAGCCACGTCCCTGCGGGACAAGGCCGCCCTGAACTTCTCCGCCATGGCTTCCATCATGGCGATCGAGTTGATCGTCAGAGGGCGGACGCTGGGCTGGTCGCTGATGGGATCGAGTAGCAGCGTTCGGAGTGGTGCGGCCTCGGTGGGCATCACCAGGGGTTCACGGACGCTGACTTCGACAAGAATAGTCTCGTGCTGGCCAGTTGTGGGTGAGTTGTAGCGGATCGCCCCGTTGTATTGCGTGCAATCGTTTGCGCCTTGAAGTGGGTCAGCCGTCGTGAATCCCTGGAGATGATCCGCTACGGTAAGGACGGCCGTTTTGATATCGATGACTGCCTGTTGGCGTATTTTGCGGCTGGCGTTAACTGGTAAAGGAATCGTGAAGTCAAGGTCTTCGCTGAGTCGGTAGAAGCCGGCATGAACCTTCGCCAGGCACGTGCCGCCCTTGAAAATGAGTTCGCGGCCGCCGTGGCGTGCCAAATGCATCAGCAGAACGGTGCAGAAATAGTCCTTCTCGACCAACCGTGCGCTGAAGCCAGTCCGCGCCGACGTGAAGTTGACGGCTTCGCGGAAAAGCGCCGAGTCGTGGTGCAGATTGGGACTGGTCGATTCAGACATTCAGCACCACGCCCCATCGCTGAAGAAGAGTCCCACGCGTGGGGCGGTCGGGGATGAAAGGAATCTTCGCCGTCGATGGCGTCAATGCTCGCTCCAACCGCCTGAGGATGGGTTCCTTCACGTCCATCTGTTCCAGCAGAGCACCGATGCGTCGGATGGTGCCGATGTTGCCATAGCGAACTGCAGTTTCGGCCAGTTCAGATACAGCAACACGCCCTGCATCCAACTCGCGTGCGATCCACTGGTAGGCCCGAGGCAGACTGTCGAAACGCGACCAGTCATACACGGCGTCGACCAGCGTGCGCACCCGGGACGAGTAGATCAAGGTCTCTGCGTCGGGCGTTTCGACATGCTCGCTGCTGCCCAGCCGATCGGCGCCAACCTTGATCAGCGTCAGATTGACCTGTCCGATGGTGCGGTCTCCCGAGAGCGTATCGTTGTAGAGAGTGATGCGCGAGGGAATCTGGTCGTCGTATCCGTAGCGATTAAAGGCGCTGAGGCCGGTGATCTGGTAGCGGGCCTGTTTTTCGGCCATAAGCACGGTGATTGCGGTGGCCTCGTCGGGTGTCCAGATACCGCCGATGGGCAGCTTTGCAGGGAACAGGTAAAGCCCTCGTTGAGCGTTGGCGATGATGCCGGTTCGAGCCATCCGGCTGAGCAATTCCCGCTCCTGCTTCGGGTTGACGCGCAGCGGGTCGATCAGATCGCCCGTTCTTACGGTCCGAATGCTGCGCATCTGGACATAAGCCAGCGCAGCGGCTTCGAGTTGTCCCAAGTTGCGTACCATGTAGTTATTCTATTTTTCAATAATTGCCTGTCAAGCAATTATCAAAAAATATCGTGACCGCCTCTTCGTCGCACCTGCCAGGCTTCGGATCCGGTTTTTCAGATAAATTTCGAGGCCGTTCGGCAAACACTGGTGGGACTGCGGCAGACCTCATTCCGACGGGGTTGTCCTCTGTCATTGTCATTTCGCTACACAAGGAGTCACCCATGAATCTTCGCGAGAAGCTGGCGGAGTATGTGCGCGCCTGCTTCACCGGCCTGTGGGTCCAGAGCCACGAGCATGAGGACGCGCTCAAGGAGATCGCGCAGTTGTGCGATCAGGAGCAGTGGCGGCTGGCAACCTGGAACATCGACGCCGGCTTGAGCCTGGGCGGCGCCCCCGGCCCCGGAGCAGTGGACGCACCTTCGGGGAGCGGAGATCCGCTGGCCGCCATTCGGGCCCTCGGCGCACTGGCGGCGCCCGACTCGTCGGCCCTGCTGGTGCTGGTGAACTTTCATCGCTTCCTGGGCAGCGCCGAAATCGTTCAGGCTCTGGCGCAGCAGATCTGGGTGGGCAAGCAGAACCGCACGTTCCTCGTGATCCTTTCGCCGGTGGTTCAGTTGCCCATCGAGTTGGAGAAGCTTTTTGCCGTGATCGAGCACGAGCTTCCGGGACGCGATCAGCTTCAGGAGATCGCCGCCGGGATCGCCACGCAGCCATCGGAATTGCCCGTGGGTGGTGAACTCGACACGGTGCTGGATGCCGCGGCGGGACTCACCCGCCATGAGGCGGAGAACGCCTTCAGCCTCTCACTGGTGCGTCACGGCCGCATCGCGCCCCAGGCGGTGTGGGAACTTAAGACCCAGACGCTCACCAAGAGCGGCCTGCTGCAACTGCACCGCGGCGGCGCCGGGTTTGACACCCTTGGCGGGCTCGGTGCCCTCAAGAACTTCTGTCGCCGGTCGCTGCACCCGCACCCCCGCCCCGGCCCCGGCCCCCGAAACGGGGCAGATCCGCGGAGCCGGGCCCGGGGTGTGCTGCTTCTGGGTGTGCCGGGCACCGGCAAGAGCGCTTTCGCCAAGGCGCTTGGGAATGAGACCGACCGCCCGACGCTGATCCTCGACGTTGGCAGCCTGATGGGCTCACTGGTCGGCCAGACCGAGCAGAACGTGCGGCAGGCGCTGCGCATCGCCGATGCGATGGCGCCCTGCATCCTCTTCGTCGATGAAATCGAGAAGGCGCTCGCCGGTGCCGGCAGCACGAATGATTCGGGCGTGTCGGCCCGGCTGCTGGGCTCGCTGCTCACCTGGCTCAACGATCACACTTCGGACGTGTACTTCATCGGCACGTGCAACGACGTGAGCAGGCTGCCGCCGGAGTTCAGCCGTGCCGAGCGTTTCGACGGCATCTTCTTCCTCGATCTCCCCGGCGTTTCGGAGAAGCAGGGGATCTGG
>DASVCG010000431.1:0-3523 GCA_036381755.1 Phycisphaeraceae bacterium
ACGCCGCCTTGCACCTGGACGCGGTGGTTGAACCGCAAGTCATCGCACAACTGGTAAAGCGTGTGGACGCACCCCATTTTCGGGTCCGTAGCGCCGTAAACAGCCCGGCTGATCCGGCTGTTGACCATCGCCCCGGCGCACATGGGGCACGGCTCGAGCGTCACCGCGATCGAGCACCCGTCGAGGCGCCAGGTCCCCAGCCGGGCTGCCGCGGCACGCAAGGCCAGGATCTCCGCGTGGGCGGTGGGGTCGGCGTCGATCTCCCGGCGGTTGTGCGCCGCGGCCAGCACCTCGTCTCCGCGATATACCACCGCCCCCACCGGCACCTCGCCGATCTTCGCCGCCTGCTGTGCCTGGGCCAGCGCCTCCCGCATCATCATGATGTCCAATTCGTCCTGATTCATGGCCACTGAGTGTAGCACCCGCGATGGCTCAAGGCCCCTGCGGCAAGGTACACTCCCCGCCATGCGGATCCTCTGCGCACCCGACAGTTTCAAAGAATCGCTGACCGCAGCGGAAGCGGCCCGCGCCATGGCCCGCGGCGTCCGCAAGGCAGCACCACAAGCCCAGGCTGAGGAATGCCCCATCGCCGACGGCGGCGAGGGAACCGTGGACGCCATGCTCGCAGCCACTGGCGGTACGCAGCACCTCACCCGCGTCGCCGGCCCGCTCAATCAACCCGTCCAGGCCCGCTGGGGCCTGCTGGGCACTCAACCCCACCAGCCGCGCACCGCGGTCATCGAGATGGCCGCTGCCTCCGGCCTGCCGCTGGTGCCCCCCCACCAGCGCGACCCCACACGCACCACCACCTTCGGCACAGGCGAGCTTATCCGGGCGGCGCTCGACGAGCAGGCCCAGCGCATCATCCTGGGCATCGGCGGCAGCGCCACCTGCGACGGCGGCTGCGGCGCAGCCCAGGCCCTGGGCGCGCGGTTCCTCGATTCACACGGCCAAATCATCCAGGAGCCGATCACCGGCGGGATGCTCCAGCGCATCGCCCAGATCGACCTGTCCACGCTGGACGACCGCCTGCGACGCGCTGAGCTGGTCGTCGCCTGCGACGTGACCAACCCGCTCACCGGGCCCGACGGCGCCGCCTACGTCTACGGCCCGCAAAAAGGCGCTACGCCTCAGCAGGTGCGTCTGTTGGACGAGGGCCTGGCTCATTTGGCGAGCCTCGTGGAGCAGGCCACCGGCCAGCAACTACACCTGACCCCCGGCGCCGGCGCCGCGGGCGGCTTGGGCTATGGCGCGATGGCATTCCTGGGCGGCAAGCTGCGACGCGGCATCGAGCTGGTCCTGGATGCGGTCGATCTGGAGCGGCGCGTCCGCGGCTGCGACCTGTGCCTTACCGGCGAGGGCCGGCTCGACGGGCAATCCCTCTCGGGCAAGGCCATCCTCGGCGTGGCCCAGGCCGCGGCCCGGCAAGGCGTGCCCACCGTCGCCCTGGTCGGCTCGCTGGGCCCGGACGCCCAGCGCTGCCTTCAGGCCGGCTTGGAGGGCTACATCGTCATCGGCGAAGGGCTCTCTCAAGAGGAATCCATCGCCCGCGCCGCTTCACTGCTGGAGGACGCCGCGGCCCGCCTGATCGCCCAGCGGTTCGGCCATCGAGCCCGCTAATGCGCCTCGCGCTGAGCTGTTCGCACACTGGCTGCGGCTGCGCATGAAAAGAACCGACGGCGGCGTTGCCGTCGGTTCGTTGCGGGTCAACCGGCGGATACACGCTGTCCGCCCAACAGGCTCAGGCCACCCTCGACCGGCTGCGGCGCAGCCACAATCCGCTCAGGAGCGCTAGCCCCGGCCAGACCGCTGCTGGCACCGGCACGGTGGGGAATTGCGCCACTTCCAGGAAAACGCCGTCGAGGTACTCCGCGCAGTCGCGGAGGCTGTCGATGTCATCCTCGTACAGCGCCAGCTTGAGCTTGATTTCCTTGACGATCTTGAGCACCGTGCCCACGGGCAGCGGGTCGAACTGCAAATCGAGCTTGTTGCCGTCGACCTGTGCCGAGAGACCGCTGGGCTCCCTGAACTTGTAGTCGCCGGGCTTCTTGACCTCGAAGACCTTGATGTCGCCCCACTTGAAGGTGACGTCGCCGATCATGCCGTCGGGCTCCGGGATCACGAGCCCGCGGATCTTCTCATGCCAGTCGCTCCACGACTCCGTGCCCGTGATCGTGAGCCTCTCAGCCAGGAACAGGCTGGCTTGCAGGTACCCGTCGCTCTCGTTGTATGAGAACGATTTTCTAAGCGTGCTGTTGTTGTAGTTGTCTGCCTTGTTGAAGCTCAGCCGCTTGACCCACGGCCCCTGCGTGGGGTCGTAGAACACGTCCTTCTCGATGCTCCAACCCAGCTTGCCGTCCACCTTCACCAGGTCATGGTTGGTGATGGTTTCGGGGCGATCCTTGTTTTCGCTGGCGCCGATGCCCACCGCACCCGCCTGGGCGGTGCGATGGGCGATCAGCGATGTCGCCATTAAGGCGGCGACGGCCCATAAAACCGTTCTCGCTTGCATCTGCCTTCTCCCTTTCCGTCAGAGAAAATGGTTGACGGATCTACCACTGGCCGGGCGGCTTCAGGGCCCGGTCCGGCAAACCGGCAAAAACCCATACCCTGGTCCGATCCACCGGCGGATCGACCTTGTGTACCCGTTGTGGAGGAATGCGCCTGAAAGGATGTCTGGTCCTCGGGCCAGCGTCGGCGGCCCGCGGATCGGCCTTAACCTTCGCTCCCCCCCGCGATGACGCCGATCCCGTTGGCTGCCGCTCGTCCTTGAGCCGACCATCTTCACGCCCCCTGTCAAGCCCCGTTGGCAGACGGCGTCTTTTGCACAAGCTGCGGCCCCGGGCAGACCCTCAACTCCCACCGGGGATTGGAGGCAACAACAGCAAGAAATTCCCCCAGTCCGACAAGCTGATCCCCCCTATGAACACCCAGGGCAGGAAGGAGAAGCAGGCCCGAGAGGTTCCTGCTTTGCCTTCCCGGCTCACCCTAGGCGGCCTCGGGTCAAGAGGCAAAGGGAACAAAAATTTTCTTGATTCCCCCACCCCCCGAAGCTTTCGCTCCCTGGGCGCTGCCGCTTCCAAAAGCTCTGCGAACCTCCGCTCTGCGCAACGAAGCGGTTTACGCCTTGCGGGCGATCGACAGGCCTTCCATTTCACGGAACTGCCAGGCGGTCAAGCAGTTAACGGCTGGCGGGCATGATCGCTGCTGACCGCCAACCCCTCGATCTCCACCAGCCCTTGCCCCAGGGGAGTCTGACCGCTGATGCCCAGCCCGTTGTGCGATCGACGCCAGGTCCAGCGGCCCGGCAGCTCCAGCCCGATCAGGCACGCGCCCTCCATCTGGCAGCGCTGCGGCTCCACCTGATCTTTGGGCAGCTCCAGCAGCGTCGCCAGCAGCCAGCGCTCGAACCAGCGGTAGCTCGGATGCGTGTAGAAAACGATCCGCCCGCCTTGATGGACCCACTGGCGCAGCGCTTCGCCGGCCTCGACGAACGAAATGCCAAAAGCCGACGGGATGTGAA
>DASVCG010000432.1:0-3131 GCA_036381755.1 Phycisphaeraceae bacterium
AGACGGCCGATACGGGCAGGGGGGCAAGCCGATGAAACAGACGCGACGGCGCCATCAGCATCGCAGCCGACGCCCGTGACACAGCCGACGCTGATAGCCGAAGTCGATCCGGGCCAGCACATCCTGCTGGTGGGCATCGGCATCATCGGCAACCGTCCCCATGCGATCCTGGAGGACCGGCA
Source organism: Phycisphaeraceae bacterium (assembly GCA_036381755.1). Lineage (GTDB taxonomy): Bacteria > Planctomycetota > Phycisphaerae > Phycisphaerales > Phycisphaeraceae > DASVCG01. The sequence goes on from DASVCG010000432.1 coordinate 183, forward strand.
GACCGGCCGGGTTTCCGTGGCGCAAGTGGGGCAGATGATCGCGGGTCGGCGGATCGCCGCCATCGACCTGGACGCGATCGAATTGCACCAGGACGGCCGATCGCCGCGACGCATCGAGCCGGGGCGCACGCTCTCGGACGCAGCGCCAACGTCGCTGGCTCCGCTTGCCCAGGAAAAAGGCCCGCGTGCGCCAACATCCGATGCGCCGTCCGCCGCGGCCCGGTCTCAAGACGATTCATCCACCGCGCAGGCGCAAAGTGATCCGCCCGCGGCATCGGGGGAGCAGTCATCCATTCTCGAGCAGCTTCGCCGCAGGCGATTGCAGGAACTAAGACCATGAGCATGCGCGCAGGAATCATCACAAGCATGGGGATGGGGCGTGGTCTGGGCGTGTTGGCGTGCGCCTGGCTGCTGGTGGGGGGCCAGTTTCTGTGGCCAGCAGCGGCGCAGGAGGTCGTGCCGGAGGCCGCGGCAACGCTCGAGCAAACATCCGATGCAGCGCAACAGCCGAACGCGACGCAAGCGTCCGACCAGGCGTCCGACGCGATAGAGGAGCCGGTGGCAGCGCTGATCGGGCCGGCCCAGCCGGGGGAGGCCATCCGCCTCAACTTCCAGGATGCCCCGATTGATACGGTGTTGCGCTATCTGTCCGAGGTGGCGGGGCTGGTGGTGGTCCAGTCCGCGCCGCTGGAGGGCCGCATCAGCGTCGTCAGCCGTCAGGACCTGTCCACCGACGAGGCCATCGCGGTGCTCAACAGCGTGCTGCGCGAGAAGGGGATGGCCGCGGTGCGTGCCGGGCGCACGCTCAAGGTGATGCCCCTGGCGCAGGCCAAAAAGTCGAGCATCCCCGTGCGCGTCGGCGCTGATCCCAGCCAGATCGAGCCGACCGACGAGGTGATCACGCAGGTGATCCCCATCCGCAACGCCGCGGCCCCGCAGCTCATCCAGGACCTGGCCCCCTTGATCAGCTCCGAGGCCGACGTCACCGCCAACGCCAACAGCAACGTGGTGGTGATCACCGACCGCTCAGCGAACATCCGTCGGCTGGTGGAGATCATCGCAGCGCTGGACACGACCATCGCCGCCGTCGCGGACGTGCGCGTCGTCCCGCTCCGCTACGCCAACGCCACCGAGGCGGCCCGGCTGGCCAACGAGATCTTCGGCGAAGGCAACGCAAGCTCCCGTCAGCCCCGATCGCGCCAGGAGGCGATCCGCTCGTTCCGGGCACGCTGGCGGAACAACGGCGAAAGCTCCAGCACTTCGTCGAACGATCCCAACCAGCGCGTCGAGGCGCAGTTCAACGCCTCCGCCGACCAGCGCACCAACACCGTGGTGATTGCCGGCGCCCCCCAGATGCTGGACGTGGTGGAAGGCGTGCTCAAGGAGCTGGACGCCAACCCCACCGCTGACCAGGGCGTGATGGTCTACAGCGTGCGCCACGGCCAGGCGGCGAATATGGCCTCCGTGCTCAGCGCCCTGTTCCAGACCTCCAGCACCAGCACTGCAACCGGCGCTAGCGGCAGCCAGACGCCCCTGCGCACGCGCGGGTCGATGGACCGCCGCTTCGGGGGCGACACCGACGCCCAGGCGCCCGGCACGCCCCAGGGCCAGACCAGCCAGGGCCAGGGCGATCGCGGCCCACGCACGCGACTCATCGACGCCATCCGCCAGGGGCTGGGCGCGGATCTCTCGCCCGAGTCGATCGAGTCCGCCACCGACCTGATCGGGCAGGTGCACGTCGTGGCGGATGGGGACACCAACTCGCTGCTGGTGGTCACCTCCCCGCTCAACTTCGACCGCGTCCGCGCCATCATCGCCGAGCTGGACCGACCCGTGCCGCAGGTGCTCATCAAGGTGCTCATCGCTGAGGTCACGCACAGCGATTCGCTGGACCTGGGCGCGGAGTTCTCCGTGCTCAACCTGCCCGACAATTCCCAGCTCTTCACCGACTTCGGCGTGGACGTGGCCACCGGCGGCATCGTCTACCGCCTGCTTGAGCAGGACGTGCAGGCCACGCTGCGCGCCCTGGAGGAGGTGGGCAAGCTGGAAGTGCTCAGCCGACCCTACGTCCTGGCCAGCGACAACCAGACCGCCACCATCACCGTCGGCTCGGAGGTGCCCTTCATCCGCAACACCCGCCTCACCGAAACCGGCCAGACGATCAACACCATCCAGTACGACGACGTGGGCATCATCCTCAACGTCACCCCCCACATCAGCCCCGACGGTCTGGTGTCGATGGAGGTGGCGCCGGAGATCTCCGCCATCAGCGGCGAAACCGTGCCCATCTCCGAAACCGTCGATGCGCCGGTCATCGAGAAACGCTCCGCCCAGACACGTGTGGCCATCCGCGACGGGCAGACCATCGTCATCGGCGGACTCATGGAAGATCAGAAAAACGCCACCATCTCCAAGGTGCCCCTCCTGGGCGACATCCCCCTCGTGGGCGTGCTCTTCCAGCGGCAGGAAACCGAGAAGCGCAAGACCGAGCTGCTGATCTTCCTGACGCCCGTCGTCGCCGCCCAGCCTGAAGCGCTGGGGGGCATCAGCCAGCACGAGGTCGAGGGCGTCGAGATCGTGCCCCACGCTGTCGAGCCGGGGCGGTACCAGAAGCACATGGAGCAGATGTCGGGCGACGGCTCGCCTTACCCCGTGCCGCCGGCAGAAGAACGCAACCCCACCAACGACCCCAACGAGATCGAGGTCGACCTGCCCGGCCAATGAGGGATGTAGGGCCGTTCAAAAAACTCATCACAGAGAACAAGAGGGCAGCGGGCAGACGCAGCCCCCGGAAAGGGCAGGCGCAGACAAACCTCAGGGGCACGGAGACACAGAGAAAGACAAGAGAAATTAAGGCTGGGGATTGGGAGTAGGGATTGAGGGTTTGAGATGGGAGGGTTGATTGGTTGTTTCTAATAGCCCGCCCCCAACGGGGGCGCGGTTGGAGCC
>DASVCG010000433.1:0-4821 GCA_036381755.1 Phycisphaeraceae bacterium
GTCGAGGCCCCCGACGAGAAGGCCCTGATCGAGGCGGCGGTGCAGGGGATGATCGAATCGCTGGACGACCCCTACACCACCTACCTCGACGCCGACGACCTGGAAAGCTTCGACCGCTACATCCGCGGCTCGTTCTCGGGCATCGGCGCGGAGGTGGAAAGCTACGAGGACCGCCTCCGCATCGTCACCCCGCTGGAGGACTCCCCCGCCTGGAAGGCCGGCGTGATGGCCGGCGACGTGATCCTGGAGATCAACGGCCAGTCCACCCTCAACATGGAGCTCACCGAGGCGGTCCGCCTCCTCACCGGCGAGGAGGGCACGCAGGTGACCGTCCGCGTTCGGCACGAATCGGGCCAGGAGGAAACCATCACCATCACCCGCGCGGTCATCAACATCCAGACCGTCCGCGGCTTCCGACGCAACGCCGACCAGCACTTCGACTTCATGCTCGACGACGTCAACCGCATCGGCTACGTGCGGATCACCCAGTTCATCGAAGGCACCGCGGACGACCTGCGCCAGGCGCTGAAGCACCTCAAGGACCAGGGCGCCAAGGGGCTGATCCTCGACCTGCGGTTCAACCCCGGCGGGCTGCTCGAATCCGCCCTGGCGGTCAGCGACATGTTCCTGCCCCAGGGCGCGGTGATCGTCTCGGTCGAGGGCCGCACCGTGCCCAGGCAGGTGCACCGGGCCACCGGCAACACGGTGATGCTCGAGCTGCCCATCGTCGTGCTGGCCAACGAGAGCAGCGCCTCTGCCGCGGAGATCGTCACCGGCGCGCTCAAGGACAACCACCGGGCCCTGTTCGTGGGCGCTCGCACCTACGGCAAGGGCAGCGTCCAGCAGGTCAAGATGCTCGAAAACGGCCAGGGCGCCCTGAAGCTCACCAACGCCTACTACTACATCCCCTCCGGCAGACTGATCCACCGCAGGCCCGACTCAACCACCTGGGGCGTCGACCCCAGCGAAGGCTGCTACGTGCCCATGTCCCCCGAGGCGGTGCGCGAAATGGTGGAGATCCGCAGGCGGGACGACCAGGTCCGCGCGGACAACGGCCACGCGCCCGATGCCGAGGCGACCGTCACCCCCGACTACATCGAGCAGGAGCTGAAGGACCTCCAACTGGCCGCGGCCCTGCGGGCCCTGTGGGGTCGGCTGGAGACCAGCGACTGGCCCCAGGTGGGCCAGAGCAACACCTCCGAGCTGGTCAAGGCGAACCAGCGCGCCGCCCTGATGATGCAGCGCGACCTGCTGGTCGACCGCTTGGAGAAGATCGACCAGGAGCTGGCCAAGCTCAACGGCCAGGATGTGGCCGCGGACGACGATGATTCGGCCGCCTCTCGCCCCAACGACGCCTCAGCGGATTCTGAGGACGCTGGCGATGACGATGCGGAGCCCGCTGCCACCGCGCCGCCCCCCACCCCTGCCCCCGTTCCGGTGCCCTAGTCGTGTCGTTGATCCTGGGCATCGAGACCAGTTGCGACGAGACCGCTGCCGCTGTGGTGCAGGACGGCAGGCGGGTGCTTTCAAACATCATCGCCTCGCAGCACGACCTGCACCGGCGCTACCGCGGCGTGGTGCCCGAGATCGCCAGCCGGGCCCACCTGGAGCGGATCAGCCCCGTCGTGCACGAAGCGCTGGAGCAGGCCGGCGTCACCCTGCCCGCGATCGACGCGGTCGCGGTGGGCAACCGCCCCGGCTTGATCGGCTCGCTCCTGGTGGGCGTCAGCGCCGCCCAAGCGCTGGCGTGGGCGCTGAATAAGCCGCTCATCGGCATCGACCACGTCCAGGCCCACCTTTATGCTGCGCAATTGCTGCCCCACGCCGGCGAGGCGTCCACCAACGGCGAATCCGCCATCGACTACCCCGCTCTGGGGCTGGTCGTCTCCGGCGGGCACACCAGCCTCTACGAAGCCCGCTCGCCCACCGACCTGACCCTGCTGGGGCGGACCATCGACGACGCGGTGGGCGAAGCCTACGACAAGGCCGCGGTGATCCTGGGCCTGGGCTACCCCGGCGGGCCGGCGGTGGACGCCCTGGCCCAGCAAGGCAACCCCCGCGCCTACGACCTGCCCCGCTCGCTCCTGGAGCCCCAGAGCCTGGATTTCTCCTTCAGCGGGCTCAAGACCGCCCTGCTCTACCAGGTGCGCGGCCGGCCGCGCGGCAGGGGACGCCAAGCCGCCTTCGAACGCTCTGCTCACGACCTGACCGACGCCCAGCGGGCCGACCTGGCTGCCTCCTTCCAGGCCGCGGTCGTTGATACCCTCTTGATCAAGCTCCAGCGCGCCTTCGACCACCTCGAATCCCAGGGCCGCAGGCCGCGGTCGGTCGTCCTCGGCGGGGGCGTCAGCGCCAACTCGCTCCTGCGCCAGCGCGTGGCCCAATGGGGCCCCGAGCACAACCTGAAAGTGTGCATCCCCCCCCTGGCCTACTGCCTGGACAACGCCGCGATGATCGCCGGCCTGGCGCACGTCTACCTGGACCAGGGCCAGACCAGCGACCTGAACCTGCCCGCGATGGCGACTGCCGCGTGCTAGGCTAGCGGTCTTGGACGTTTGCAGCCCGTGCGTTCCATCCGCCTGCTGATTTCACTTGCGGTACGCCGCTTCGACCTTGGCCATCGCGGCCACCACGTCGTCCGCGTCGGCGTCGGTCCAGCCTTCGTGGATGGTGACTCGGCAGTGGCTGGCCTCCGCGGCGCGGGCGTTGGGCAGCTCCGGCGCCGGCCAGCGGGACGTTGCCCAGGGCATCCGCGTCGGGAAGAACGGGTAGCCCGGTTCGCAGGCGATGCCCTCGGCTGACATCGCCTTGGTGAAGCCGTCGCGGTCCACCGTCAGCTTCGCCAGATCCAGCTTCATCAGCAGGAACCAGTAGCTGCCCTCGTCGCCAGGCCCCTCGGTCTGCAAACGCACCGCCTGGCAGCGCTCGATCAGCCCCTGGGCCACCCGCTGGGCGATCCTGCGGCGCTGGGCGACGAAGCGCGGCAGCTTCGCCAGGTTCGCCCGCCCAACGGCGGCGTGCAGCTCGTCCATGTTGCAGTTGAGCGACGCCAGCACGTTCCCTTTCTGACCCTCCAGCCCCAGGGGCTTGCCGCGGTCGGCCCATCGGCGGGCGGCCCAGTAGAGGTCTTCTCGCTGAGTGAAGACGATCCCGCCCTGTCCGCCCGAGGCGTGGTGCTTGCCGAACATCGTCGAGAACGCAGCGATGTCGCCCAGCGTGCCCACCGGCCGGCCGCGGTATTTGGCCCCGTGCGCCTGGGCGCAGTCCTCGACCACGGGGATGCCCCTGGCCTTGGCCAGCTCCAGAATCGGGTCCATGTCCACCGGCAGGCCGGCGATGTGGGCCACCAGGATCGCCCGCGTGCGCGGCGTGAGCACTCGCTCGATCTGCTGCGCATCGGTGTTGAACGAGCCTGGGGCGCTGTCCGCGGCGATGGGCACGCAGCCCAGCAGGCTCACGGGCATCACGCCGCCGGGGTCGGAGATCGGCGGAACAACCACCTCGCTGCCCGCGGGCAGACCCAGCGCCCCCAGCGCCGCGTACACCGCGTTGGTCCCGGAGTTGACCCCATCCGCAAAACCCCCGCCCAGCGAAGCGGCAAACGCCTCGCAGTAGGCCCGCTCCTCCTCACCGCCGTAGGCGAGCAGGTGCGAGCCCTCGGCAATCGCCCGGCGGAATAGCGCATCGACCGCGGCCCGCTCCTCCTCACCAAACAGCCGACGCACCGGCAAGGGAGCGGTGCGCACCGGCGTCCCGCCATCAATCGCCAGCCGCGGGGCCTTTGTGGGCGTGTGTGTCGTCATGGCTCGAATCTCCTGTTCGAACGTTACGGATTTGCTTCACTCCGAGCAGCGACTTGGCAACGGGCCCGCGCTGGGGCTCGTTGCCTGTGTCTGTGTCGCGGTGCGCGGTTGATCGCTTGCTGATTGCAGCAGGCGCGCCGCGTTGCCCCGCAGCAGGTCGGCCTTGGTCGCGTCGGACGCCTGGGCATAGGTGATCTGCCAGAGGGTCGCCTCGATGATCTGAATCGGCCACAGCGAGCCAAAGACCAGCCGATCAGCCGGGGCCTGCTCCAAAAGCCGCTCCAGCGCAAACAGCGGGCCGCGCAGGCGGCTTAAGTCGGCGTAAAGGGCGGGATGGCTCCGGAGCCGGTCAGCCAGGAGCTGCGGCGCGTTGAGCGCGCTGATGAGGATCGGCTGCTGATCGTGGCGGTCGACGAACGCCAGCAGATCCTCCGGCGGCACGGGGGGAACAGACAGCATCCAGTGCCAGCGTTCATCCGCGATCCGCTGAAAGACCTGCACGATCAAGCTGCGCTCGCGGGCCAGGCGCATCAGGTCGTCCACCGCGGGGGCATCGAGCCGGTAGCCGTGGTAGTTGGGCAATAGCCGCAGCCCGCGGGGCACAGCCTGGCCGTGCGCAGCGTGCTCGTCGAGCCGCCTGGCCAATCGAGCGATCTGGCCGGGCATCGCCGGGTTCACCACCGGCCACAGCTCCAGGCGGCTGTGCTCCGCCAGCCGATGCGACCACAGATCAAAGGCGTCGAGGTTGTTCTCCCAGAATAGCGCCTCGAAGGGCGAGACCACCGCGCGCTCGACCTGCAAAGCCGCCAGCTTGTCCAGCAGGTGCGTCAGTGAGCTGTGAAGGATGCCGCGGAAGGGGTATTGGCCCACCCAGGCGGCCACGTCGATGGCGGGGCATGCTTGATTCACGCCAGCAGCCTCCGGGCGTTGTCGTACATGATGGCGGCCTTGTCGGTTTCGCTGAGGTCCGCGGACATCACCTTGGCCACGTTGTTGATGTAGTCGACGCCGGGCGCAT
>DASVCG010000434.1:0-8513 GCA_036381755.1 Phycisphaeraceae bacterium
CGCTGCCGGCCCGGGCATCGCAGCCAGCTCCGAGCCGGTGAGCACCAGTGCGTCATAACGGGTGTGCGCTAACCAGTGCTCGCTCCACTGCTGGGCGTCACGTTCGGAACGCAGGAGCTCGTACTGTGGAGAGGATGCATAGGGATTAAGTTTTTCTTCTTCCTCGATGATGTTTTGGATGCGGTCGCGAAGCGTGCCGCTCACCTGGCGGCTAAAGAGAATAGCACGCGTGCCAACGGAGTAGCGATCACCGTGACCGCAGGGCGTGAGCGTGACGCCGGCCTCAGCCCGTCGACCGTCGATGGTGACGGCGATCTGGCTGCCATAGACGGGTAGCGGCGGCTGAAAGAGGCTCACCTGAACGGTGGAGGCGGGGGGCACCTCGATGTGACGGGTGATGCTGCGGATGTGATCGTCCCCCCAGCTCTCGTTCTCCTTGGGCAGCGTGAGGGTGACGCTGTGGCCGCGGTCGGGCGAGCGGTTCGTCAGCGTGACGCGGTACTCAGCGTAGCCGTGGTTGGTCGATGCATAGGGCGGGGCCTCAGCCTGGATCGTGAGCTGGCCGTACGTTTCCCCCCTCGCCGCTGCTGCCATCGCGGCGACGCACAGCCAACCCACCGCGAGCATCACCCCCAGTCGTTGCTTCATCCGTCCACCCTCCCGAAATACGCAAGGTCCGCCACGGAGACGCAGAGAAAGCGAGAAAAGAAATAAAGTTTCATGCCATGTAAAACTCTGCGACAACCGCCTCCGGGCCTCAACTTCCTCATGATTTCATCCCACCGCGTCGAGCCGCACGTCGCGGGGCAGGTCGAGGGCAGCAGCGTCGAGGCTGGCCAGGGCCTGGTTGATAACCGTCAGCTCGTCGACCTTATCGAAGCGAGCCTTGTAGTTGAGGATCAGCCGGTGGTTGAGCACAGCAGGGGCGACGGCCTTGACGTCTTCAAAGCCCACGGTCGGTCGACCGTCGATCAGCGCCACAGCACGGGCGGCCTCGGCCATGGCGATCGCTGCGCGCGGCGAGGTGCCGTAGGCGACATAATCCCGCACCGCGTCGCAGGCCCCCGGCGTCTCCGGGTGCGTGGCCGACACCAGGTGCGCGATGTACCGCGACACCGCCCGCGGCAGGTAGACCCGATCCATCACCGCGAACAGCGACGCAAGCTGCTCAGCAGTCATCGACCAGGCCGGTTCGGGCGGCTCGCCCCGCCGGCGCGTCGCGATGATCTGCTCCAGCACGTCCACCGCCACCGCATTCACCCTCAGCTTGAAAAGAAAACGATCCAGTTGCGCCTCGGGCAGGGGGTACGTGCCCTCCAGCTCGATCGGGTTTTGCGAGGCCAGCACGAAGAACGGCTCGGGCAGCGGGCGCGTCTGGCCCAGCGTGGTCACCCGCCGCTCCTGCATCGCCTCCAGGAGCGCCGATTGCGTCTTGGGCGAGGCGCGGTTGATCTCGTCCGCGAGCAGGATGTTGGTAAAGATCGGTCCTGGCTCGAAGCGCATCGCCCGTCGGCCGTCGTCGCCCTGTTCCAGGATCGCGGTGCCGAGGATGTCGCCGGGCATCAGGTCGGGGGTGAACTGCACACGATTGAACGCCAGGTGCAGCAGCTTGCCCAGCGCCTTGATCAGCGCCGTCTTGCCCACGCCGGGCAGGCCCTCGAGCAGGATGTGCCCCCGGCTCAGGATGCCCGCCAGCACCAGCCGGTGCAGATCGCTTTGGCCCAGCAGAACCGCATCCAGCTCCGCCAGCGTCCGGCTCACCAGCTCCACCGCTGGGGCTAGCTCTTCCGGCTCGAGCAACGCTGAATTTTGTTTGGTCATGAGCGGGTCCGTTGGGGGTTGGTTCCGCAGCGAGTGAAATCATCCACGGATAGACGCGGATGAACACAAACCGGAAGGGTCTTGCGGGTCGTCATGATTGTTGTGCAATGATTTCTATCGATGCGGCTACAACTCTGAAGCCGGGAGAGGGTTGCCTCCGGATTTGATAGCGTGCGAACCTTCGATCCGCTACGGGCATCTCTATTCACGTCCGTCCGTGGTCATCGGCGGCTTGTCCTGCTGGCGGTCGAAGTATCGCTGCACCGTGGCGCGGTGGCGGGGCAGGACGCGGTGGCTCACAGCACTGCCCCCGCTGGCAGCGGCGCCTTGCAGCGCCCCGCCTGCTGACGGGCCAGCCGCTTCATCCACTTGCGGCGTGCCCTGGCTCACGCCCACCATCCGGCTTTCCCGCAACGCCTCCAGCGACGCCGCCGGCAGAACCTGCTCCTTGAATGAAACCCCTTCCTCCGAGCTGGCCTGGGTTTTCCAGATCATCTCCGCGTCCCCTCGGCCACGGCTCACGCCACCCCGGCCTGGCCTCCGGCACAACGCCAGCAACGCTTCCTTGTCCCCCTGACACTCAGCCAGCAGCTTGCGCAGTTCCTCGCTGTCGCTCTGGCCCAGTTGCTTGCACATCGCCAGGAGCTGCTCGTCGATCAGCCTCGCGTCAGCCAGCCGAGCCATCATCTGCTCCATCGCCAGCTTCTGTCCCGCCATCGCCTGGGCCAGCGCCGCAAGCTGCTGGGGGCTCAGTTCGCCGGCTTGCAGCGCCTCGCGCAGGCCCTCGCCCAGCGATTCGGACAGCGCCTCGTTCTCCGCCATAGCCTGCTGCACCTGCGCCGCCAGCTCCGCCATCGCCGTCGTCAGCGCCTCTTCGCCAAGCAGCCCATTTTCCCCGGCCAGCGCCTCAGCCAGAGTCTGGGACTGAGTTGCCTGCTCGGTCTGACGCAGCGTTCGCTCAGCAGTCTGGGAGGCGGTGTTCTGGAGCTTGTCCGCCAGGTGGTCCAGGGCTTCCCACGTTTTGACCGGATCCTCCGCAGTGGCTTGCTGCGCTAACCGCTCCAGGTCCTGTCGCAGGTCCTGGGCTTGCTGATCGTCGAGGATGCGCTCCTCTTCGAGCAGGTTGATCTGTTCAGCCAGTTGCTGCGTGGGGCCATCGATGTTGAGCGGCCGGCTTTGTGCTTGATGGGCGAAGTCAGCGGGGACGAGGAAGCTGCCCAGCAGGAACAGGGCCGCCAGCAGCGTCAGCGCGACCTGCCGCTGACCTTGCCAGCGCACCGCCGGGGCCCGCAGCGGGGGGATGCGCTGTCGCCAGCGGCGCAGGTCCGCCTCCTCCTGGGCCATCAGCAGCCCGCCCGCCCGGCTGGTACGGTCGAGCAGCGCCCGCGCCGCGGCCTGTGTCGGCCGACATCGCCACGCCCAGAACCCCGCTCCCGCCACCGCCGGCGCCAGGCCCGCTGCGCCCCAGAGCAACACCGGCCAGGGCAGGTCCGTGACCACCCGCAGCGCCAGCACCGCTGTGCCCCACAGGAAACACCAGCCCGCGGTCAGCAGCAGCCCCCACCGCAGGAACAACACCCACCCCACCCGCGATACGAAGCTCCGCACCGTCCGCTCGCAAGCATCGTCGTGATGATGGGCCATGCCGGATTCTCCGGTCTTAGATGCTCCCGACTGCCCCAGCCGACAAGCGCCCCGCGAAGCGGTCCCCTTGCCGGTCCGCTAGCGCCCCATTTTAGCACGATGCAGATAACACTTATATAGATGCCGCACCGATGGGAATTTTTCACCGCTCGACGGTGAAAGTGATATCCGGCTCTGGGCTGTTGATCGATCCCACGCCCCCGTCATCCACTCCGTCGTGCCCGACGCTGTAGCCCGCGTCGAGCCGCAGGTACCGCAGCGGCTTGCCGTCAAAGGGGTCGCTCGGCACAGCGTCAAGGTATTGCGGCACGAGATCCGCCAGGTTCTGGGGAAGCTCCCCTTGATCCAGCCGGTAGCGCTCCACCGCTAGCGCGGTGCGGGTGCAGAGGAGCAAGCCGCTGCAAGTCTCCTGCGCTTTGATGGCTGATCCCAAAGCAGGGGTGATCAGCCGAGTGATCAGGTATATCCGGGGCACGGCGACGAGGTTGGTCTCCGCGGCATCCGCCGCTGCAAGTCTGGCGGGCATGGGCAACGCCAGGGCGTCGAGATACGCCTGCATCGCGTCGATATAGGCCAGTTGGTCCAGGTCCATCACTCCGGCTGCACGCGACAGCAGCACCAGTGGCCCAAACGACGAGTACATGCTGCCCGAAAAGGTGGCGATCATCTCCGCCGGCCTGAAAAAAACTCCAACATGATCGCGCGTTCGCCAGCCAGGGTTCGGTGCATCATTGTAGGATCCTCCATCCGCGCCAGTGCTTCCTGGATTCGGGCAAGCTGCTCAGCGCTGAACTGTCGTCGCGACAGCGCTCGCTCCAGATCCGCGAAGATGAGGACATGAATGGAGATGCGGACAAGCTGGGAAAGGATAATCGGCTCTTCGCGCAGCGACTCCGTCACTGCCACCGACGCCTGGACCGATTCCACCGCTGCGTCCAGATCGCCCGTTTCGACGTGCGCATGCAGTTCGATGCTGAGCAGGCGGGCGTTTTCCCGCAGGTCGCCCAGGTGGGGTAGCAGTGCATCGATGGACTCGCTCAGGTCGATCGGGTATCGGCTCTGCTTCAGCGGGATCGCCTCGCGCAGCTTCGCCAGCGCCTTCTGGTTCTGCTCGATTGCTGTCAGCATCGCCTGGAGCGTCGGGGCCGGGATCGGCTCGCTCCGGGTGGGAAGCTTCACCGATGAGCTGAAACCGGGGAGTTGCTGACGCAACTCTTCATCCAGCACGATCAGGCGATGGGCGTCGAACTGCACCTGGGCGGCGTTTTGCCCCGGCGGGGGCTGCTTGTAGCGGCGTCGACCTCCGCAGCGGTGACGGGGTAGCCCGCGGCGCGCAGCTCGTCGAGCCGGGCCTGAACGGCACGCTTCAGCGTATAGCGGTAGCCGCCGTAGAGTGCCAGCAGCACGATCACTACAACAAAGCCGATGATCGTCCACTTCACCAGCGGATCGCGCCTGGGCTTGGGGTTCTGATCCTGATCGCGGGCCATGATGTGCCTCTTCTCAGATAAAGCGCCGCCGATGCAGCGTTCCAGAATATGGAATCCCCTTTGCTGCAAGTATAACCCCGCAGGACCGCCCCTTCAGACTAGGCTAAAGCGCGACATCGGCCGACGTATGGAAGAACGCAACGGCTACAAACTACGCGAGCGTTTCATGGATGGGACGTTCATCGGGGCCGAGGGCGGCGGGGCGGTCGACGCGCCGACGTGCAGGTGCGGCTCCAGCGCGACGTGCAAGGCATTGGCCTTGCCGCTCTCGAGCCGTTCGATCAGCAGCCGTGCTGCAAGCACGCCGTTTTGACGCAGGTCCGTGGTAACCGTCGTCAACTCAGGGTCCGCGATCCGCGCCGCCTGCGACCAGCCGCCGAAGCCGACGACGGAGATGTCGCGCGGCACGCGGAGCCCGTGCCGCCCCAGCGCCTGAATGACCATGACGGCAATCGCGTCGTCCGCGGCGAAGATCGCGGTCGGCGGGTTCGATAAAGCCAGCAGCCTCGCGACAGACTGGTAGGTCGGCGTCTTGTTCCAAGGGTCAGCATCAAGCTGCAGTGCCGGGTCGTAAGGAACGCCCGCATCGGTGTGGGCGTCGTGGTAGCCGCGAATTAACTGCGACACCTGATAGGGGCGGTAGTTCGGGGCGAATGAACTCCACGGCCGGGTGAGCAGGGCGATGCGGCGGTGGCCCAGCTCGAGCAGGTGGCTGGTTGCCAGCCGACCTCCGACCCGGCTGTGCACAATCACCGAGGGGATGGGCGTCTGCGTGTCGGGCTGGATGCAGGCGGCCCCGTTCACGGTGACGAACGGCACCCCCTGGGCGTCGAGTTGCTGCACCGAAGCGGTCAGGATGCACGATTTATCGAGAATGAAGCCGTCGAAAAGCTTGGTGCGGTGGTGCTGCGTGATCGAAGCGACCGCCTTGTCGGCGCTGTAGTGGTCGCTGACCTCCGGCGCCAGGGGGATGAGCGCCGCAAGGTAGCGGTGAGCCATCGCCTCCTGCCGTACGCCTTCAAAGATCTCCAGCGCATCGGCACGCGCGTACGGCCGGGCGGCTTCGCTGACAACGAACCCGAGGTGGCGCAGCGGCATCTTGATCGAACGCGACAGCAGCGACTGCTGATAGCCCAGGGCTTGGGCGGCTTCGAGAACGCGCTGCCGCGTCGCCTCAGCGATGTAAGCGCCGGGGGTGCGGTTGAGCGTGTGCGCGACGGTGGTGGGGGACACCCCGGCACGCGCGGCGATCTGCTGCATCGTGGGGCGCTTGGGTTTGCGGGGCGTTCGCGCCGTTGCCATAGACTGAATTTTACCAAAATTATTTGGGATAATGGAGAATCTGGGTTCGTGCCCGTGGTCCGATAGATCATTTGATCGAGCCAAATCGTGCCCTGTAAGCCTCCAACGTCCTCTTCAATCAATCTGCAATGTTCATCCCCTTATCAGCGGTTCAAGACGTGGTTTCTGACTCACTGCACACGACCTCTAAAAACCCCCTCGCATCGGCATTGACGCGCTGTTCGCGCCGCGTTAGAGTGCGATCAATCCCAAATTTGTTTGGGATTGTCTTGCTACAGCATCGCGGTATTCTGGCGAGGCGGAGTCATTCGTTTATGACAGCAACCCTGACTCGGCGGGTGGCGACGCTGGACGAGCACGGCCGCGGGGCGCTCGTGGAGGAGCCCGTCCCCGATCTGGAGCCGGGGCATGTGCTGGTCCGCCTCCGCGCCACGATGATCAGCGCCGGCACGCAACTGGCGGGCGTGCGCGAGCTGCGGGCGGGGGCAGCTCCCCCGCTGAAGGATCGCCGTCGACTCGGTTACCAGGCGGCGGGCGAGGTGATCGATGTCGGGAAATCCGTACGACGCCTCCAGCCGGGTCAGCGGGTCGCGTGCTTCGGCAGCGGCGCGCTGCACACCAACCTCGCCGTCGTCCCACAGAACCTCTGCGCCGTGTTGCCCGAGGGCGTGTCGTTCGACGACGCATCGGGGATGAACCTTGTGCTCACAGCGATGCACGCAATCCGCCGTGCCGATGCCCATCTCGGAGAATACTTGCTGGTCGTCGGGTTGGGCGTGGTCGGACAACTCGCCGCGCAGTTCGCGCGGGCAGCGGGGTTGTACGTGATGGGGTGGGACAGCCTGCCCCACAGGCGACAGATCGCACGCAAGTTCTCCGCTGATGCAGTTGCCGACCCCTCGCAAGACGATCTGCTTCCGCGCTGCGCCGCGTTTACCGATGATCTAGGGTTTGACGCCGCGGTTATGGCCATCGGCGGAGATGGCACCCAGGCTCTCGAGCAGGTCAAGCGCGTGATGAAGGTTTCGCCCGACGGCCACGCGATGGGCAGCCTGGTGATGGTCGGCGGCCTGGTCACCCAGTCCCGCTGGGGCGCGGGCATGGGCAACCTCGACGTCCGCAGCGCCGCCCGCACCGGCCCGGGCTATCACGACCCGGCCTGGGAGCGCGGCGAGACGGACTACCCGCCCGTCTTCGTCCGCTGGACCACCCAGACCAGCATGCGGACGGCTTTGCGGATGATCGCCGACCAGCGCATCCGTATCGCCCCGCTGATCACCCACCGCTTCCGGCTCGACGACATCGAGCAGGCGATTGACCAGCTCATGCGCGAGCCCGATCGCACGCTCGGCGTCGTCCTCACCCCGACCGATGAGTAACCCGCAAAATGGCTGCACCCATGAAGATCGGCCTCGTCGACATCGACACCTCGCATCCACGCAGTTGGACCCCTATCCTCCGCGAGATGGGGCATCAGATCGTCGGCGTCTGCGATGGAGGCGCCGTCCACCCCCGCAGCTACGTCGAAGCCTTCGTGCAGGAGCATGGGATCGATCGGGTCTTCGAGTCGCTGGAGGAGCTCGCCCAAGCGGTCGACATCGCGATCATCCACGGCTGCAATTGGGATACGCATATCGACCGTGCGGAGCATTTGCTGGCCTGCGGCAAAGCGGTGCTCATCGACAAGCCGCTGGCGGGATCAGCAGCCGACTTGATGCGCCTGGTCGATTGGAGCCAGCGCAGGGCTCGCGTGACCGGCGGGTCTTCTCTCCGCTTCTGTGACGAGGCGCTTGCCCTTCGTGCCCAGTGGGCCGCTGAGGGGGACGAGCCCCGCACTGCGTTCGTGGCCTGCGGTGTGGACGAGTTCAACTACGGCATCCACGCCTACGCGCTGCTCGCAGCGATCATGGGACACGGCGCAGCGAGCGTGCAGCACCTGCACCACAACGGGCAGCGGCAGGTCCGCGTCGACTGGGCCGATGGCCGCATCGGATTCGTCAACATCGGCCCGAGCGAGCGATGGCTTCCCTTCGCCGCCAGCGTTGTCACACGGCGTTCAATCGCCCAGTTCACCGTCAACACCGCCAGGCTCTACACAGCGCTGCTGGAAGCGGTGATGCCTTATCTGACGGGCCAGGTCGATCAGCCGCCGATGCCGATACGCGAATTGATCGAGCCGGAGCTTTGGGCGATCGCGGCACGCTGTTCATGGCAGGAGGGCGACCGCGTGGTGCGGTTGGATGAGGACCCTACCAG
>DASVCG010000435.1:0-5096 GCA_036381755.1 Phycisphaeraceae bacterium
ACCGTGCTGCGCAGGTGCTGGGGTGGGTCTACCGCCAGGGCGTGATCGACCCGCAGCACATGACCAATCTGCCCCAGGCGGATCGGCAAACGCTATCCCAGCGGCTGCGCTTCACCACCGCCCGCATCGTCCGCCACCAGATCGCCACCGACGGCACGCAAAAGCTTCTTATGGATTGGCGGCCCGAACCCGCATCGCCCCCGCAGCAGGCCCTGCCCGTGCTGAGCGAGCCCAGCAGCCGTGGGCAGACCGAGTGCGTCATGATCCCCGCGCTGCGCGGGCGCGAGCGGCGGACCGCGTGCGTCTCCAGCCAGATCGGCTGCCCCGTCGGCTGCCGCTTTTGCGCTTCGGGCCTGGACGGCCTGGAGGGCAACCTCACCGCGGGCCAGATCGTCGAGCAGGTCTGGCGGCTGGGCCAACTCCCCGACGCGGGCCGCATCACCCACGTGGTGTTCATGGGCATGGGCGAGCCGCTGGCGAACTTCGCCCAGGTCACGCGCGCCATCCGCATGCTCATGGCCGACTGGGGTCTGGGCATCTCAGGCAGGCGGATCACCCTCTCCACCGTCGGCCTGCCCGCCCAGATCCGCCGACTGGCCGACCTGAACCTGCCCATCACGCTGGCCATCAGCCTCCACGCCCCCGACGATGACCTGCGCCGCCGGCTCATCCCCTGGGCCCAGCACGTGAGCATTCAGCAGATCATCGATGCTGGGCGGTACTACTTCGACCGCACCAGCCGCGAGGTGACGCTGGAATATATCCTCTTGCGCAACGTCAACGACCGGCCTCAGCACGCGCGCCAGCTCGCCCAGGTGGCGCGCCTGCTGCGCAGCAACGTGAACCTGATCCGCTACAACGAGGTCCGCAGCCTGCCCTTCGACCGCCCCACTGCTGACGATGTGCGCCGCTTTCAGCAGACGCTGCGCCAGGCCGGCGTCAACGTTCACATCCGCGCCAGCCGCGGACGCGACATCGCCGCTGCCTGCGGCCAACTGCGCCACCAGACAGCGGGAAGATAGCGGGCAGCGGGTAGGCGGTAGAGGGTAGGAGTCAGAAAAATCAGAATCGCCAATCAAGGCCGGGGCTGCATATAAAAAGTGAGGGAACATTCATAAGGCGGGCTTATATTCATAAGCCCTCTCCCCCGCTTGCGGGGGAGAGGGTAGGGTGAGGGGGCATCCGATCATCTTGTCATCTCATCTCCAACCACTCTGTGCCTTTGTGATTTATCCGCGCCTACCGTCTCCTGCCCCCTGCCCTCTATCTTTCTCTGTGCCTTTGTGGTTAATCTTCTCTTCCCCACCCTCTGCCATGAATCGAAACCGCGCGCAAAAAAACGCGCCGACCCTTGCGGGTGATCGGCGCGTCGGGCATGGATTGACGTTTTTGAACGGGCCGGCAGCGTCGGCCCAGCGGCCAGACGTTCAGGGCCCCACCGCAGCGGGCGTGGATTCAGGCCGAGGCGTCTGCGGCTCCTGCGTCGCGGTAGGCGTTGCTGCGCCGGCGCTCGGCGCCGCTTCCATGAACACCAGCTCCCCCGCCCCGCGGGTCGCGCCCACCGACCGCGTCAGCGCCGCAGCGGCCTTGTCCCAGTCGCGCAGGCGGATGAGCAGCACCGCGGCCTGCTGAAGCTCCTCGCCCGAGGAGGCCTTGTTGCGGATCACGCCTTGAAGCAGCGCCAGCGCCTCGCGCTGCTCGCCCTGCTCCAGCAGCAGCCGCGCCAGCTCCAGCGCGATCGGCCGGGCGTGCGGCGACAGCTCCGCTGCGGTGCGCAACTGCGCCAGCGCCGCCTGGGGGTTGTCCAGCCGATCAAACCCGCGGGCCAGAAGCAGCCGCGGCTCCGTCAACGCCGGCACGCGGCGGATCACCTGCCCCAGCAGCATCGCCGCGGTGGCGATGTCCTGCCGACTGCCCTGGGACGACTCCAGCAGCCACCGCGCCTGGGCGATCCGCCAGGCAAGGCCCTCCCGGCCGGTCAAGACCCGCAAACGGTCGATGATCCGCTGGCGCAGCACCCGGTCGGCCTGAACCGTGCGGGATTGCAGCGCCTGGCGCTGCACCGCCAACTGATCGGGCCAGGCCTCCACCAGCGCCCGCCATTGCTCCAGCGCTTCGGGCTCGCCGATCTCGTCGAGGAAGCGAAGCTTGGCCAGTTGCCAGGCCAGCGCGTCCTGGGACGAGTCGCCCGCTGCCTGCTGCGGCTGAATGAGCCCGGCCAGGGCGGCGTCGACGCGGCCCAGCCGCCAGAAATAGACCGCCTGGGCGTAGGTCAGCTCAGGCGACGGCCCATGCAAAGCGGCGCACTGGGCGTAGCAGGCCTGGCTTAGCCCCAGGCCGTGCTCGCGGCTGACCTGGGCCAGGTCGATGAGCGTCTGGGCCGGCAGCGGCTTGTCCAGCGCCTCTAGTAACACCTCGCCCGCGTCCTCGCGCCGCCCGGCTTCCACCAGAAGATCCACATACAAGGGCAGGGTCTGGGGCTCCTGGGGATGCTGCTGCTGAATCTGCTCCACCCGTTGCAGCAGGAATGCGAGGCTTGCCTCGCCGCCTTGCCGCCAGTGCGCCGCCTGCGCCAGCACCTGCACAATCTGGATCGACAGGTCCTGCGGGCTTCGCTGGGCGGCCTCCTCAGCCATCGTCACCGCCTGGTCCTCCAGCCCGATCTGGAGCATCGCCCTCGCCGCATGGAGGCGCGGCAGGGCCCAGGCGGGGCAGCCCCGCGCCGCGATCAGCCAGCACTCCAGCGCCTCGCGCACATCGCCCCGCTGATCGAGCCAGTGACCCAGTTGATAGCGGATGTAAGGGTTGTCCGGGTCGTGCTTCAAAGCAGCACGGCAGCGCCGGATGGCGGTGTCGGGGTCCAGCTCCTGCTCAAAGACACTGGCCAGGTACAGCGCCCAGGCGCGGGCGGGGCGATGATTAGGATGATTCCGCAGCACGTCGATGAGCGGCTCTGCCTGGCTCCAGCGCCCCTGCTGAATCAGCCCCATCGCCTTGAACGCCACCAGGTCGACGCTTACCAGCGTCTGGGCCAGGTCCAGCCCCTCCAGATGCGACAAAAGCGCCTCGACCTTGCCGCGCTCCCACAGCCGGCGGGCCAGGGCCTCCTGGAGAAACACATCCCGCGGGTAGCGCGCCGCACTACGCTCCAGCAAGGCCAGCGCCGGGTCGAACAGGTCCACCCGCTCCAGCTCTTCCACCAGCGCGCGGGCGTAGGCCGGGTCGGGCGGCTCGCGGTCGGCCAGATCCCGGAGGATGGGCACCGCTTCGGGGCTGCGGCTCACCAGGCGGTAGGCCCTGGCCAGAAGCAGCTTGCCGCGCGGGTCGTCGGGCGATGCTTCATGCAGCGACTGCGCTTCCGCCAGGATCTGCTGAGGCGGATCGCCGGCTTGGCAGCGGATCTCCAGCAGCAGTTGGTGCAGCGTCAGGTCATGCGGCGCCACCGCCACGCCACGCCTGGCTGCCTCAATGGCCTCAGGAAACTGTCCCAGCCGCGCCAAAGCCCGGGCCTGGGCCCGCAATGCCGGCACATGGTCGTGCCGCAACGTCAGGATGCGGTCCGCGGTCTGGACCACCTGCTCGTCGAACCGCAGGCGGTCGTAAATGTCCAGCAGCGCCTCGTGGGCCGGCAGGGAATCGCTCCGCAGCGACACCAGCCGACGCAGGTGCCGCGCCGCACGAACCAGCGGCGCCCAGTCGTCAGGCTGAGCGGTGGCCACCAGGGCCCTGGCCAGGCTCAGCAGCACCTCGGGGTCGTCGGGCTCGATGCGCTCCAGGTAGCGGGCCAGCGGCTCGATAACCTGGGCGTACTGGCCTTGCTGAACCTGATTCAGCGCCTGCTCACGCCCCGCGATCAGCCGCTGCCGATGATCGTGGCGCTGATAGGCCACCAACGCCACCGCCAGCCCGATCAGGGCCATCAGCGACACCAGCAGCACAGCCAGTCGCAGGTTGAAACGTCGCACCATCAGCCTCGCCTAAGGTGGAGCAGGTGCAGCAGCGTCTGCCAGATGATCCACAGGTCAAGCTTCCAGGACATATTCTCCACGTACTCGATGTCGTAGCGGATCCACTCCTGAAAGTCGAGCCCCTGGGCGCGGCTGCGCTTAATTTGCCACAGGCCCGTGATGCCCGGCCGCACCGACAGCCGCGCCTCACGCCACGGCGGGCAGTATTGGTTCTCCTCATACGGGCTGGGCCGCGGCCCCACCACCGACATGTGCCCCAGCAGCACGTTGATGAACTGGGGCAGCTCGTCCAGGTTCAACGCGCGCAGCCACCGGCCCACACGCGTCAGCCGCGGGTCGCGCTCAATATAGAACTGCGGCCCGTCCGCCAGGTTCTGATGCGCCACCTGCTCCTTGAGCCGCTCCGCGTTCCGACGCATCGACCGGAACTTGAGGCAGGGGAACTGCCTGCCGCCCATCGTCTCCCGGCGATGGATGAAAAAGAACGGCGGGCCGTCGTCCAGCCAGATCGCCAGCATGATCAGCGGGTACAACGGCAGCGTCAGCGCCAGCACGATGAGCGAGAAGACGATGTCGAAGAGCCGCTTGCTGGCCCGCTGCACGCGGTTGAGGTGGCGCGGCTGAAGCTCCTCGTGGAGCACGCCCACCGGCTCCAGACGCCGCCAGGGCAGTTCCGGAGCGGGGGGCCTGGCTGCCGGGTCGTCCCAGAGCACCGCCGGCCCCACCACGCTGTCGACGCCCGCCAGTTGCCTGCCCGCACCGATCCAGACCGGGCCGATGAACCGCGTGGGCCCGTCGGGCAGGACGCTCTGATCGCACCAGAGGCTGCCGCCCCGCTGGCAGGCGCGCGGCACGGTCAGGTCGGGCCGCCTCCACACCTGAACCAGCTCGCGCATGAAGGGCATCCACTCCGCCGGGTCCGCGCCGTCATAGACGCTGCCGTCGATCGAGACCGCGGTGCGGTCGCTGCGGGGGATCGTGCGGCGCAGCAGCCGCCAGCCCGCACGCGCCCCCGAAGCCTCCTGCCAGCGCCTGGCCAGGTGCCGGTCGGGCGTCACCGCCACGCGCGCGAGGCGCGCATCAGCATCGCTGTAAAGCCGCTTAAAGCGCAGGAAGCGGTCCTCCCCG
>DASVCG010000436.1:0-8972 GCA_036381755.1 Phycisphaeraceae bacterium
TATCTTCCCGATGGTTAGTTTTTCCTGTTTTGTCGAGGCCTGGGCCGGCGGCGTGAGCGCAGCGAACGCGGCCGGGCCGGGCGGGCCAGCCGCGAGATCGATTGCCCTGGGGTCCCCCAGGCCGTGGGAGAGCGGGATCCCGGCTCTCCCCCGCAAGCGGGGGAGAGGGTAGGGTGAGGGGGCTGTTCGCTGTTCCGGCTTTTTCGCCGTGTCGCCTGATCGCGCCTGGGCAGCAGGCCTCTAGTCGCCCAGGATGTAGGCGAAGATGAGGGGGGCGACGATCGTGGCGTCGGACTGGATCATGAACTTGGGGGTGTCCACGTCGAGCTTGCCCCAGGTGATCTTCTCGTTGGGCACAGCGCCGGAGTATCCGCCGTAGCTGGTCACCGCGTCGGAGACCTGGCAGAAGTAGCCCCAGAACGGCGCGTCCTCGCGCTTGAGGTCCTGGATGATGGTGGGCACAGCACAGATGGCGAAGTCGCCCGCGATTCCCCCGCCGATCTGGAAGAACCCGACGCTGGGGCGGCCTGCGGTGGGGCTGCCGGGCATGCCGCAGTGGTCCAGGTACCAGCGGATCAGGTGCTCCATCTGCTCGGTGCCGGTCTTGACGCACTGGTGATGCGGCAGTTCGCCGCGGTAGACCGCAGCGGCGAACATGTTCCCGGTGGTCGAGTCCTCCCAGCCCGGCGAATAGACGGGAATGCCCGCTTCCATGGCTGCCAGCATCCAGGAGTTGGCCGGGTCGATCTGGTAGTAGGGCTCCATTTTTCCATCGCGGAAGATGTCGAAGAGGAACTCGCTCTGGAACTTGCGTTCACCGGCCTGGCAGGCGGCCTTCCAGCGTTCGATGAGGGCGCGTTCCATCTGGCGCATCACGTCCTCGGGGATGCACGTATCGGTGACGCGGTTGTACCCGCGGTTGTAAAGCTCCTTCTCATCCTCGGCGCGGAGCGCCCGCCAGTCCTGGACGATGTGGTAGTCGTTGTAGGCCAGGAGGTTGAACAGGTCCTCCTCCAGGTTGGCGCCGGTGCAGCAGATCGCGTGCACCTTGTCCTCGCGGATCATCCGCGCCAGGATCTGCCCGAGCTTGGCGGTGCTCATGGCGCCGGCGAGGGTGATCATCATCTTGCCGCCGGCGTTCAGGTGCGCCTCGTAAGCCCGCGCCGCGGCGACGGTCTCGCGGCTGTTGAAGTGCAGAAAATGCTGGTCCATGAAGGCGCGGATGGCGCCCGTGCCCCGTGGGGCCTGGACGGTGGCGGCGGCGGCTTGCGTGGCGGTCATGGTGTGATCTCCTTTCCTCGAAACACCGGCAAAAACCCATTCCTGCACGAAGCTCCGCGGACGCCCGATACGCCCGCGCCGATCCGTGCTGCGCGGGTTGGCGATCCGCGCAGCAAACCATATCATACGCATGTCGCGTGCCAGGACATCCTTCGCTGCTGTATTGTTGGGTGACGCGCCATGAAAATCGCCCTCCGATAAGCCGTTCGGTGTGCTCGACACCGCCCGTGCCGAGCGTTCCTCCCCCTGATCTTTGCGCGATCCGGGCCCTGGGCCCTGGAAACTCCTGCTATGCCGCCGATGTCTGTGAATCCCTCCGCGCCGGCTTCGGAGCCGTTGCCCACCGGTTGGCGTGTGCCCGCGTCGCTTTTGGCGCTGGCTCTGCCGATCATCGCCTCCATGTGCTCGCGGACGGCGATGAACTTCGTGGACTTTGTCATGGTCTCGCAGTTGGGCACGCAGGCCCAGGCCGCCATTTTGCCCGCGGGCATCCTGCTGTTTTGCGTGTTCGGCTTCGGCATGGGCGTGCTGACGGCGGTGAACACCTTCGTGTCGCAGGCGCTGGGCCGGCGTGATTATGGCGCCTGCGGCGCGTTTGCCTGGCAGGGGGTGCACCTGAGCCTGGCGATCGCGTTGGTGGTGCTGCCGCTGTGGCCGCTGGTTCCGCCCTTTTTCGCCTGGGTGGGCCACGAGCCGCGGGTGCAGGCGATGGAGGCGGCGTACGTCCAGATCGGCCTGCTCAGCGCGGCACCGACCCTGGCGTCGGTGGCGCTGACCAACTTCTTCAACGGCGTCCACCGCCCCGCGGTGGGGCTTTGGTCGATGATCCTGGCCAACCTGTTCAACATCGCGGGCAATTACGTGCTGATCTTCGGCAAGCTGGGCGCCCCGGCGATGGGCGTGGCTGGCGCCGCGTGGGCGACGCTGCTGGCGTCGCTGCTGCAAGCGCTGATCCTGCTGGGGTGGATGCTGCGGCCGGCGATGGCGCAGGCGTTCCACACCTGCCGGGCGTGGCGGCTGGACGCGGCCAGGTTCCTGGCCATCCTGCGCGTCGGCTTGCCCGCGGGCTTCCAGTCCGTCACCGACATCGTCTCCTTCACCATCTTCACCTTGCTGCTGGTGGGGCGGTTCAGCACGGAGCAACTGGCGGCCAACAACATCGTCTTCAAGCTGCTGGAGGTCTCGTTCATGCCCGCGGTGGGGTTAGGTACCGCGCTGACCGCAGCGGTGGGCAAGGCGGTTGGTTACGGCCGGCCGGACTACGCCCGCCTGCTGACCCGCTGGGCCGCGGGCTTCTGCGTCCTCTACATGGGCCTGATCGGCACCATTTACCTGCTGGGACGCGGCGAGCTGGCGGCTTTGTTCAACGACGATCCGGAGGTGATTGCCTGGACCAGCCGGCTGCTGATCTGCTGCGCGGTGTTCCAGGTGTTCGACGCGCTGGGCATCACGCACATCAGCGCCCTGCGCGGTGTGGGGGACAACCGCTGGCCGGCGATGCTCTCCCTGACGCTGGCGCCCACCCTTTTCCTGGGCGGGGGCTACCTGATGGCGGTGATGCTGCCCCAGTGGGGCGCGGTGGGGCCGTGGATCGCGGCTACGCTCTACATCAGCATCATCGGGCTGAGCATGTGGGCCCGCTGGTGCTGGGGCCCGTGGGAGCGCATCGACCTGTTCGCCAGCCCGCTCGCCGCCCCCGCTGCTGCGACGGCGTGAAGATAGAGGGTAGGGGGCAGACGCGGATAAACCACAGAGGCGCTTTGTCTGCGCCTGCCCTCTACCGTCTGCCCGCTACCCTCTATTCTTGTGCCTTCCGCTTCACTCCAGCCGCCAGGTGAGCTCCTGCGGGCCGTTGACGCCGTTGAACCAGCCGCGGTAGCCGGTGTGGGTGTAGCGGATGGGCTGCTGCACGTGCGCCGCGTGCCCGTCAGCGTGGGCGACGTTGGCGCCTTGGTTGTGGCGCAGGCCGACGTAAACCTCCGTCGCGGAGAATTCGTCAGCATCGATGTTGCCCGTGGTGAGCGAAGGGGTGTCGGGCCCTCGGCCGTCCACGTACACCACCGTCCGTGCCGGCTGCTTCACGTCGCCTGTGCGGAAGAACCGCACGCCCAGCGGCGATTCGCTGCTGATGCGCCCCAGGAACTCGTTCATCTTGATCGTGCGGCTGACAGATTGCTCAGCAGGCGACAGGCTGAGCCAGATCGGGTCCTGCTTGTAGGGCACTTCATTGCGGTCGCCGGGCGCGCCGCTGCGACGGGGAAGCTGAAAGTAATCGTCCAGAGCGTTGTACCACAAAGCCCGCATGCGCACTTGGACACTGGGGATGTCCTCATCCTGCGCAGGCTGGGGGAAGCAGAAATCGTAATCGTGCTGATAGCCCGCGGTGGCCAGCAGCAGTTGACGCTGGTTGCTCAGGCACGTCATGTCCCTGGCGACCTGGCGGGCATGGCTCAGCGCCGGCAGCAGCAGGCTCGCCAGCATCGACACGACGGCCATGACCACCAACAGCTCCAGCAGGGTCACGCCCTTTGGCCGTGTCGATCGCCCCGAAGCGACATCCAACGCGCAGCCGGGCTCGCGATGTGATCCCCAGCCCCCCATGCGTCGGGCATTATAACCGCCCGGTCCGCGCCGCCCGCTTTGGCTCCGCAGCCCCGGCTAGGTGGCCTCATCCTGCCCCAGCGCCTCGCGGATGCGCTCCTCCAGGCGGTCCAGGTCCCACTTGGCCTGGTCGCGGATGATGGAGCGCAGCACGGGGTTGAGCTCCTCGATGGTGTCGAGGATGTCGGTGAGCAGCTCGCGCTGCTCCTGAGCGCGGGTGACCTCCTGGGGCGACTGCACCAGGTCGCGCAGGATCGCTCCCTCGGAACGCGACGCGATGATCGGGTGGGGCAGGTCCTGGATGTAAACCTGCGTCCGCTTGCCCGGGCCGCGGCCCTCTTCGACGGGCTGGAGGCCCACGATGCTGTCGGAGCGGAAATACTTGCCGTAACCCAGCGGCACGATCAGGTGGCGAGCGATTCTCATGGGTGAGCCTCCCGCCGACTTGGCGCCCAATTGTAGGAGGCTTGCCGGTCGCCTCGGCGGAAAATCGCTCGGATGGGGGGAGTGGGGTTGGGGATTTGTGATTGAGTGGTCGGCGATCCCTGTCCAGGAGGATGCCGGCTCTTCCAAATCACCAATCACCAATCAGAGATCATCAATGTCTGACCCCTGCCCTCTGCCGTCCAGCCTCTGCCCCCCGACCGCTACCGCCCGGGCGCTTCCAGCAGCCCCGTCCACTTCTTGAGGATGCGCACCGCTAGGTAGAAGGCCAGGGCCGTGAAGAAGAGGATGCGCCACAGGGGCTCGAACTCCAGGTGGCGGTGGACCACCAGGTCGCCGGCCACCTCGATGGCGGTGAAGACGCCCAGGATCAGGAAGATGGTGGTGTATTCCCGCCGGATGACGCTGCGGAGGGAGAAGGGCAGCTCCGGCCGACGCCACCGGCGGATTCTGGGCCACACCGCCGGCGTTTGGGCCGCCCACTGGACGAATCGCTCGCCGTGGCGCTGCCGTAGGAACGCCTCCTCCGCGAGCATGATCCGCTCGTAGTAAAGCCAGTAGATCAGCGAGCCGATCACCACCAGCCACCAGGGCCCCACGAACAGCAGGAAGCTGGCGAAGATCAGGAAGTTACCCAGGTAGAGGGGGTGGCGCACGATGGAGTACATGCCCGTGGTGTTCAGGGCGTCAGCCTTGATCCGCCGGGTGTTGCGGCCGGAGGTTCCCTTGGGCGCAAAGCCCACCGCGGCGATCCGGACGGCCTCACCCGCCGCCGCGACGGCCAGGCACGCCATCTCCCAGGCCACGTCCAGCGCGTGGCTGCCGAAGGGATAGCGGAACTGGCTGATCCCCACGGCCACCAGCGGCAACAGCAGCAAGGGCAGATAGCCGCGCCAACGGAACAGGAACGCACCCCAGGAGGTCATCTGGCTCGCGAGCATAACGATCCTTTCAACATCATCATCGACTAGGATCGGCGGGTAAACCAGCCATCGGCGCAACGGGCAGCTTACCCCGCCCGGCCCAGGCGCACAAGATGTTGAAGCGCGGCCCGCGGGAGCACGTCGCCCGGCTCACGACGCCGGCACGCCCGCCGGCTGGGGGCTGCGGATCTGGAGCTTGAGCCCTTCGTCCTCGTCGTGGTCCACGGTCACGTGGGAGCCGTCGACCACTTCGCCAGCGACGATCGCCCGGCCGATGCGCGTCTCGACCTGGTGCTGGAGGTAGCGCTTCAGCGGCCGAGCGCCGAAAACCGGGTCGAAGGCGGCCTCGACGATGTAGTCCTTGGCGGCGTCGGTGAACTCCAGCGTGATGCTGCGCTCGGCCAGCCGCTGGCGGATGTCGGCCTCCTGCAGCTCGATGATCTGCTTGAGCTCCGGCAGCGTCAGCGGCTTGAAGATCACCGTGTCGTCCACGCGGTTGAGGAACTCGGGCCGGAACCGCGCGCGCAGCTCCGCCAGCACCTTGTTGCGGGTGGACGGGTCGATCTGTCCCCCCGCTGGGCTGCCGGTCATCGCATCCTCCAGCAGGTACTGGCTGCCCAGGTTGCTGGTCATGATGATGACCGTGTTCTTGAAATCGACCACGTGCCCCTGCGCGTCGGTCACTCGGCCGTCGTCGAGGATCTGAAGCAGCACGTTGAACACGTCGGGGTGGGCCTTCTCGATCTCGTCGAAAAGGATCACGCTGTAGGGCTTGCGCCGCACCGCCTCGGTGAGCTGGCCGCCTTCCTCGTAGCCCACGTAACCCGGCGGCGCGCCCAGCAGCCGGCTGACGTTGTGCCGCTCCATGTACTCGCTCATGTCGATGCGGACGAGCGCTTCCTCCGAGTCGAACAGCGCCTCGGCCAGCGCGCGGGCCAGCTCGGTCTTGCCCACGCCCGTGGGCCCCAGGAAGATGAAGCTGCCGATGGGCCTGCGGGGGTCCTTGATCCCGGCGCGGGCGCGGATCACCGCGTCGGCGACGAGCCCGACGGCCTCGTCCTGGCCGATCACCCGCTGGTGCAGGATCTCCTCGAGCTTGAGCAGCTTCTGGCGCTCGCCCTCCATCAGCCGGGCGACGGGGATGCCCGTCCAGCGGGAGACGACCTGGGCGATCTCTTCTTCGGTGACCTCCTCGCGGACCATCGGCGCCCCGCCGTCGCGCTTGGCGGCCATTTCTTTTTCCAGCTTTTCGAGCTGCTTTTGTGCTTCGGGCAGCCGGCCGTGGCGGATCTCCGCGGCCTTGTCCAGGTCGTAGGCGCGCTCGGCGCGCTCCAGGTCGTGGCGGAGCTGTTCGATCCGCTCGCGCAACTGCTGCACCTGATGCACCTGCTGCTTCTCCTGCTGCCACTGGGCGCGCATCGTGTCGGCCTTGTGGCGCAGGTCAGCCAGCTCCTGCCGCAGCGCTTCGAGCCGCTTCCTGCTGGCCTCGTCCTTCTCCTTCTTGAGCGCCGCCTCCTCGATCTCTAGCTGCATCACCCGCCGGGTGACCGCGTCGAGCTCGGAGGGCATCGAGTCCATCTCCGTGCGGATCATGGCGCAGGCCTCGTCCACCAGGTCGATGGCCTTGTCGGGCAGGAAGCGGTCGGTGATGTAGCGGTGGCTGAGGGTGGCGGCGGCGACCAGGGCGTTGTCCTGGATCGTCACGCCGTGGTGCACCTCGAACCGCTCGCGCAGCCCGCGCAGGATGGAGATGGTGTCCTCCACGCTGGGCTGATCGACCAGCACCGGCTGGAACCGCCGCTCCAGGGCCGCGTCCTTCTCGATGTGCTGGCGGTACTCATCCAGCGTGGTGGCGCCGATGCAGTGCAGCTCGCCGCGGGCCAGCATCGGCTTGAGCATGTTGCCCGCGTCCACCGCGCCCTCAGCACGCCCGGCGCCGACGATGGTGTGCAGCTCGTCGATAAAGAGGATGATCCGGCCCTGGGCCTGCTTGACCTCGTTGAGCACCGCCTTGAGCCGTTCCTCGAACTCGCCGCGGTACTTGGCCCCGGCGATCAGGGCGCCCATGTCCAGGGCGAAGATGCTCTTGTCCTTGAGCCCCTCGGGCACGTCGCCTCGCACGATGCGCTGGGCGAGGCCCTCGACGATGGCGGTCTTGCCCACGCCCGGCTCGCCGATGAGCACGGGGTTGTTCTTGGTTCGGCGGGAGAGGATGCGGATGGTGCGGCGGATCTCCTCGTCGCGGCCGATCACGGGGTCGAGCTTGCCCTGCCGCGCCAGGGCGACCAGGTCGCGTCCGTAGCGTTCGAGGGCTTCGTAGGTGGCTTCGGGCTCGGCGCTGGTGACGCGCTGGCTGCCGCGCACCTGGGTGAGTAGCGCCAGGAACACGTCGCGGTTGATGTTGTGCTTCTCGAGGATCTGCCGGGCTGTGCTGCCGCCAGCGGGGGCCGCGGAGGCGGGCTCCTCCAGCATCGCCAGCACCAGATGCTCGACGCTGACGTACTCGTCCTTGAGCCGCTGGGCCTGCG
This sequence comes from Phycisphaeraceae bacterium, assembly GCA_036381755.1. Taxonomy (GTDB): domain Bacteria; phylum Planctomycetota; class Phycisphaerae; order Phycisphaerales; family Phycisphaeraceae; genus DASVCG01. The sequence continues at coordinate 7,778 of DASVCG010000436.1, forward strand.
TCTGGGCCTGCACGAGGATCTGGCTGAGCCGCTGGGAGATGAAGATCTTGCCCGGCTCAGCACCGGGGCCGCGCACGCTGGGCCGGCGGGCCAGCTCTTCCTGAATCTTCTCGGCCAACTGTGCCGGCTGCACGTCCATGCGCGCAAGCAGCCGCGGGATCAAGCCCCCCTCCTGCTGCACCAGCGCCAGGAGCAGGTGCTCCACGTCCACCTCCTGGTGGCCCATGCGCACCGCCTGGGCCTGTGCCGCGTGCAACGCTTCCTGCGACTTCTGTGTCAGCTTGTTGGGGTCCATGGCAAACCTCGCATCTGGAATCGGGTGATTGGTGCCGGGAGGGTTGTTGGCCTCGTTAAGTCACCCAATCCCTCATTCCCTTGGGTTGAACTTGGAAACTTCCTTGAGTTTTTCGTAGAGCTGTCGCTCCTCGTCGCTCAGGGTTTTGGGGACGCTGATGAGCAGGCGGACGAACAGATCGCCTGGCGGGCCGTCGCCGGTCCTGGGCAGCCCCTTGCCGCGCAGTCGCAGCTTCTGGCCGGAGGAAGCGCCGGGGGGGATGCGCACCGTCAGGGCGCCCTGGAGGGCGGGCACGTCCACCTGGGCCCCCAGCGCTGCTTCCCAGGGGGTCAGGCGCAGGTCGGTGGTCAGGTCGTGGCCGCTGACCTCGAATCGCGGGTCGGGGGCCACGTGAATGCGCAGGATGACGCCCTGGCCGCGGAGGCGGATCTTGGAGCCTTCCGTCACGCCGGGCGGGATTTTGACCTCCAGGCTCCTGCTGCGTCCGTCGGGGCTTTGCAGGTCCAGTCGGCGGGTCGTGCCGTGGTAGGCCTCGTGCAGCGAGATCGTCAGCGGCACTTCCTGCGGGGGCGCTTCCCGGGGCGGTTCCTGCGTGAAGCCGTCGGCCCTGCGTCCTGCGCCGCCACGGGCCATCTGTTCGAACAGATCGTCGAAGGCTCCGGCCCGCGAGCCGAAGAACATCTCGAAAAAGTCGCTGAAGCTGCCGGGGCGGAAGCCGCCTCCACCCCCGCGTCCCGGCCCGCCGAACTCGAAGCGGACCTCCTCCCAGCCCGGCGGCGGGCGGAACTCTTGCCCCGCCTTCCAGTTCTCGCCCAGCCGATCGTACTTGCGGCGCTTCTCCGGGTCCTTCAGAACCTCGTAAGCCTCGTTGATCTTGCGGAACCGCTCTTCCGCGCCGGG
>DASVCG010000437.1:0-3203 GCA_036381755.1 Phycisphaeraceae bacterium
CACCACGTAGCTGCGGTGCACCTGCAGAATCGATTGCGGCTTGAGCGACCAGTTCTCCTGCGGCAGCGAATCCGCAACGCCGCTGTCCTCCTCCGCAGCCTGGGGCAACTCCTCCTGAATGACGCGCTTGACCTCCTGATAGACAAACCCCTTCTGCGTGGGGTCCATCCGGCGGAAATAATCGACAAACTGACGCGTCACCGAATCATCCGTCGCGGAGCCGGCCGCGGGAGTCGCAGGGATCGCAGACGCCGCATCAGCAGCGGGCAGCGGAAGCACGGGAGCGGCTGACGCACCAGGGGGCGACCACGAAGGCGTCAGGTCGCTGCCCAGCAAACGCTGACGGATCGCTGCCAAGACCAGCCCGTGCACCTGCTGCGGCTGACGAAAGCGCACCTCCGCCTTGGCGGGGTGGGCGTTGACATCCACCGCAGCCGGGTCGATCTCGATGAACACCGCAGCGACGGGCTGCTGGTCCGGCGGGATCAGCCCGCGGTAGGCCTCCTTCACCGCATGGGCCAGGTAGCGGTCGCGGATCGGCCTGCTGTTGACGGATAGGTACTGAAAACGACTGGTGGCGCGCGCCAGCGCGGGCTGGCCCGCCAAACCCCACACGCGGTTTCCGCCCCGCTCGACCGGCTCGATCAGCTCGAACTCCAGCAGCCCCTCTTCCAGGTCCCGCCCCAGCACCGCGACGACCCTGCGGGCGTGCGAGGATTCCGCGGGCAGGTCGATCACCGTCCTGCCGTTGTGCGTGAGGCGGAACCCCACCCGCGGGTGCACCATCGCCAGCCGGGCGATGATGTCGCTGATGTGGCCCATCTCGGTGGACGCTGACCGCAGGAACTTGCGCCTGGCCGGCGTATTAAAGAAAAGATCGCGCACCTCCACGACGGTGCCCGGCGAGCCGCTGGCGGGCTGCACGGGGCTCACCTGTTCGCCGCTGGCCTCGATCAGACCCGCAGCCTCCGCGGTCGCGCCGTCGACCGTCGCCCGGCTGACGAGCCGCAGCCGACTGACGCTGGCGATCGACGCCAGCGCCTCGCCGCGGAAGCCCAGCGTGCGGATCGCCGCCAGATCCTGCGCCGATTCGATCTTGCTCGTGGCGTGCGGCGCCACCGCCAGGGGCAGCTCCTCCATCGGGATGCCCACGCCGTCGTCGCTGACGCGGATGAGCTGCCTGCCGCCATCCTCCACCGCCACCTCGATACGCGTCGCCCGGGCGTCGAGGCTGTTCTCCACCAGCTCCTTCACCACCGACGCGGGCCGTTCGATCACCTCGCCCGCAGCGATCTGATTCACCAGCAATACCGGCAGCTTGCGGATCGGCATAGCGATATCGTAGCAGACCCGCGCCTCTAAGAGCGCCCCCGCACAACCGCTTTTTCCGCCCCACACGCGCCCGCAACTCGCCCGCTCATCGCGCGCCCCCGTCGTCCCCATCACCCCCCACGCACGCCCGCCCGCGACGCCCTAAGCTATGGCGCATGCCTCAGACGCTTTCGCAGATTAAGTCCCTCCTGACCGCGCACGGCCTGCGGCCCAAGCACCGCCTGGGGCAGAACTTCCTCCACGACCACAACCAGATGAGCAAGATCCTCGCCGCTGCGGAGCTGACGCCCGGCGAACGGGTGCTCGAAGTCGGCGCGGGCACCGGCGCGCTGAGCGAGCAACTGCTGGACCGCGGCGCGGAATTAGTCGCGGTGGAGATCGACGCCGACCTGGAGCCCATCCTCCGCCACGTGCTGGCGCCCTACGGCAACCGTGCGCAGCTCATCGTGGGCGATGTGCTGGCCAACAAGCACGCGCTGAACCCGCAGATATTCGAGCGGCTGGGCGATCAACCTTTTAAGCTCGTGGCCAACCTGCCTTACCAGATCGCCTCACCGCTCTTGATGAACCTCTTGATCGATCACCCGCAGATGACGCTGGCGGTGGTGATGGTGCAGCGGGAGGTGGCCGACCGCCTCACCGCCGGGCCGGGGGGCAAGGACTACGGCCCCTTGGGGGTGATGGCGCAGGCGATGTGCCACGTGGAGCGGATCGCCACGCTGCCGCCGAGCTGCTTCTGGCCCAGGCCGCAGGTGAACTCCGCCGTGGTTCGGCTGCGTCGGCGCGATGAGCCGCTGACCGATGATCCGCATCAGCTCGCCCGGGCGCTGCGTCGGCTCTTCGCCCACCGCCGCAAGCAGCTAGGCACGGTCCTGGGCCGGCAAACCCCGCTGCCCGAGGGCGTCGACCCCCGCGCCCGGCCGGAAACGCTCTCCGTCGAGCAGATCATCGCCCTGGCCCGCCAATTGGGTTGATGGCCCTCAAGCGGGTTTCTACAGTTGTAGATGCCCCGATTCCGCCTGCGCCCAGGCTCAGGCAAGCCAAGGAGAACCGCATGCGAATTCTGGTGGCCGTCCCTGTGTACAACGAAGAGAAGTACGTCGTCCAGGTGCTGGGCGAAATCCGCCGATACGCTCAGCACGTGCTGGTGGTGGACGACGGCTCGACCGACCAGACGCCGTGCCTGCTGCCGAAGCTGCCCGTGGACGTGATCCGCCACGCCACCAACCTGGGCTACGGGCGGTCGATCCGCGACGCCTTCCGCTGGGCGCAGTGTTACGACTACGACTGGCTCATCACCATGGACTGCGACGAGCAGCACGAGCCGCGCAGCCTGCCCGACTTCTACCGCGCCATCGAGGCCGACGACGCCGACATCATCAGCGGCAGCCGCTACCTGGACCCGCAAATCTGCGGCGACCCGCCCCCGCCCGACCGCCAGGCGATCAACCAGCAGATCACCGAGCTGCTCAACCAGAGGCTGGGCCTGTCGCTCACCGACGCGTTCTGCGGCTTCAAGGCCTATCGCGTCTCGTCGCTGCGCCACCTGGACCTGACGGTCAGCGGCTACGCCATGCCGATCCAGCTTTGGGTGCAGGCCGCAGCACACGGCCTGCGGATCAAGGAAATCCCCGTGCGCCTCATCTACAAAGACCCGACGCGCAGCTTCGGCGGAACACTGGACGACCCAGCCCTGCGCCTGGCCCACTACAAGGAGGTCTTCAACCAGGAGCTGGCCAAGTTCCCCGACAAGTTCCCCGAAAAGTTCGATCAGCCCTGCTCCTGCGCGTGCCGGTAGGGGGCTAGCAAGCTTCCCCCGCAGCGCCACGGCATCGGCAGGGGGATTGGGGAGGTATGTTGGGGGTATTCTG
>DASVCG010000438.1:0-2839 GCA_036381755.1 Phycisphaeraceae bacterium
CTTCTGGGCGACACAATCGCTTGCTTTGCCCCAGCGGGCCAAGACCGGATCGAGCAACCAGCAGTTGACCTGGGCGGGTTTGTCGGCACGATTCAACGAATCGTCGCCGGCCCCGAAGAATCCCTCTATTGCGCCGTGACGGACGAGCAAGGGATGACAGATCTCATCCGGCTGCGGCCCGAGCCCGGCGTGCTGCGCTTCGTCGATCGGCACGAAGACATCGCGCGCGGCAAGCCGGTTTACCTGTTCTATAACACGCGATTGCGCGAGATCTATGGCTGCAGCCGCGCCGTCACGCCCATCGCCCCCGAGGGCTTGTACGTCCTATGGGTGTGGGATCCGTTCAGCCGCCGGCTCATGCGGCAGATGACCCCGGACCGTCAGCACAGACACCTGCAAAGCATCTACGCCTCCGAGGCGTACGACCTGGTGTACCTGGTCACCGCCGCCTCGCCGGACGCCTCATCGCAGACGCTGCACGCCTTCGACATGAAGATCCGCAAGGAGTTTCTCGATCCTGTTGCGATGCCCTTTGAGCGCGTGCTGCTGCACGGCCTGGCTGCGCACAGCGACGGATACGCCTACGGCCTGACGCCGGAGGGAGTCTTTCGGATCGACGCATTCAGCAACAAAATTGGGGCGCTGTGGCCAAGCCCGGCCCGCATCGAGCGCGGCATCGCTGTCACCCCGACAGGCGTCTACTTCCAGGCGGACGGCACGCTGTGGCGCTTCCGCGGGCCTGACTGGCCGGCTCCCGACGGCGCATTGCCCGCGTGGACGCGGATGATCCGCTCAGACCATCCACGGCTGTTCCTGGACGCCGAGCTGCTCCCGACGGTGCGATCGCGGGCGCTGGGGCGCGACAAGGCGCTGTTCGAGCAGATTCGCCAGCGCGTGGAAGATAGCCAGCAGAAGATCGCCGGCTTCAAGGAAGGCCAGTCGGCCAACCTGGGGCACGAAGCCGCTGAAGCAGCGTTCTGCTACCTGGTCACCCAGGACGATCAATACCTGGACCTGGCGCGGAAACTCCTGCATCTCAGCGTGGATTATTACGAGAAACGCGTGAGCGAACGCCAGGGCGCCGGCTGGTGGGCCAAGGCCCGAACCCATTTCATCATGGCCTGGGACTGGCTCTACAACGACCTGCCCCCTCAAGAGCGCACCGAACTGATGGACCGCTTCGCCCGCACGCTCCAGGCGATCTACACCGCTGAGCCCGCGATTTCACGCGAAAATATGGCGGGCATCCGCACGGGCTTCTACGGCGTCGATTCCCTGAAATGGTTCGTCGGCTGCACGACGCTGGGCACCCCGAACGAATCCGAGCACACCCGCCAGTGGCTCGTCCGCGGCTACAACGATCATCTCCAAATGCTCAGGCACCGCAGCGTCTGCGCCAGCGACGACGGCGGCAGCGCCTCCAGCGCCCTGGGCTACGGCATCTGCGCCTACCCCTGGGCTGAGCAGAATTTCTATTACACCTCGTCCTCCAGCACCGGCCAGAACATCGCTCCAAACTGGCCGTTCAGCTCGCTGCTGGCCTATTACATCTACTGGAACCGCATCGCCTCGCCCGACAGCATCTACTACCTCCGCCACAACGCCGGCGACACCAACCATCAAGGCAACAAGCTCGAATCGCCCTACACGACAGCAATGGTGAACACCCACCTCTACAACATTCGCCACCTTTACCCCGGTACATCCGCCGCTGCCCTGTCCGGCCGAATGCTGGCGGAAAACCCTGAATTTGACGCCAAAAACTGGTTCATCCACGCCTTCCTTTGGAACCAGCCGATCGCTTCACCCTCCGCCCCGCTGGTCACGGAGAAGCCCCTGCTCGCCCGCTACTTCGACGGCATGGGCCAGGTCTTCATGCGCAGCGGAACGGGGCCCGATGACACCTACTGCCTGTTGATCGCCGGCGGGGTGATGACGTCGCACCGCAACCTCGACGCGCTGAGCTTCACCATCTATCGCAAAGGAATGCTGGCCGTCGACAGCGGCGACTACCACGCCAACAACAACGATCATCGCGCCAACTACTTCGAGCAGACGGTGGCCCACAACACCATCCTTGTTCATCAGCCGGATGAGCCGCGCATCTATCACTGGGCGGGGGAGGTGGTTGGCCACGATGGCGGTCAGCATCGCATCGTAGGGTCGAGGATAGAAGCGTTTGAAACCACGCCCGCGTTCGCCTACGTCGCTGCCGACGCCACCCGATGCTACGACCACGGCTCACCGAACCTGCCGCCGAAGGTCTCGCAGGTCACACGGCAGTTCGTCTTCCTGCCGCCTGGCCATTTTGTAATCTTCGACCGCGTCGTCAGCACCGATCCAAGCTACCGCAAACAGTGGCTGCTCCACACAGCACAAGAACCAGTGATCGATGGCGATACCTTCCGCGCTGATCAGGGCCAAGGACGGCTGTTCTGCCGCACGCTCCTTCCCCGCGACGGCGTGATCCAGGCCATCGGCGGCCCGGGCAAGGAGTTCTGGGCCTTGGGACGCAACTGGCCGTGGGACCGACCCGGCGAGAATAAGTATGCCGAGCTCACCGAATCCCAGCGCCAGATCATGGGACAATGGCGCGTGGAGGTGTCGCCGGGCTCGCTTCGCCGGGAAGATTTCTTCCTGCACGTGATCCAGGTGGATGATCAGTCACAGCAGGCGATGGATGACATTGTCGCCCTGGAAACGCAGGACACCTGCGGCGTCAGGATCGTCCGCGCCGACGGCCAGGTATGGGAATTGACCTTTCATAAAAGCGGACCCCTGGCTGGGCATATCCGCGCCCAAGGCGACATCAACCTCGATCGCCCTTTGACGCAGACCG
>DASVCG010000439.1:0-3537 GCA_036381755.1 Phycisphaeraceae bacterium
GGTGAGGCGGGCAAGCTTCAGGGGATCGTCCCCCTGCCGCAGTTCGAGCGTCCGCCCCGCATCGGCTCGATCATGGACTTCGTCGTCGAGCGGGTCGATGAGAGCCAGGGCCTGGTCTTCCTGTCGCGCGAGGGCGCCGTCAGCCGCGCCACGTGGGAGCAGCTCCAGCGCGGCGCAGCGGTGGAGGCCCGCGTCATCGCCACCAACAAGGGCGGGCTGGAGATGGAGATGGTCGGCGGCATCCGCGCGTTCATGCCCGCCAGCCAGATCGACCTGCACCACGTCGACGACCTCGAATCGCTCGTCGGCCAGCGGCTCCAGGGCCTGGTGCAGGAGATCGACCGCAGGTCCAAGAAGGTGGTCATCAGCCGCAGGCAACTGCTCCAGCAGGCCCAGGAGCAGGCCCGCGCCAAGCTGCTGGCCGAGCTGGAGCCGGGCCAGGTCCGCGAGGGCGTGGTCTGCAGCCTCGTCGACTTCGGCGCGTTCGTCGACCTGGGCGGCGTCGACGGCCTGGTGCACATCTCCGACCTGAGCTACACCCATGTCGCCAAGCCCAGCGAGGTGCTCACCGTCGGGCAGCGCGTGCGCGTCAAGGTGCTCAAGATCGACCGCGACAAGCCCGGCAAGGAGCGCATCAGCCTGGGCCTCAAGCAGGTCGAGCCCGACCCGTGGGACAGCGTCGAGGGTCGGCTCCGCCCCGGCGAGCAGGTTTCCGGCCGGGTCGTGCGCACCACCTCCTTCGGCGCGTTCGTCGAGATCCTGCCCGGCATCGAGGGCCTTTTGCCCCTGAGCGAGATGAGCTGGCGACGCATCGCCAAGGCTGAGGATGTCGTGAAGGTGGGCGATTCGCTCCGCCTGGCGGTGCTCAGCATCGACGTGCCCAAGCGGCGCATCAGCCTCAGCCTCAAGCAGGCCCAGGGCGACCCGTGGACCGGCGCTGAGCGCAAGTACCCCGCCCAAAGCGTCGTGGAGGGCAAGGTGCTCAGCACGACCGATTTCGGCGCGTTCATCGAGCTGGAGCCGGGCGTAGAGGGCCTGGTGCATATTTCCGAGCTGTCCGACCGCCGGGTGGGCAAGGTGCAGGACGTGCTCAACGTCGGCGACGTGAGGAAATTCCGCGTGCTGGAGATCAGCGAGGACGACCGCAAGGTGCGCCTCTCGCTCAAGCAGGCGGACAAGCCCGCGGAGCCGTCCCCCCAGCAGGCCCAGGCTGCGCAGGAGGCCGCGTCATCCGCGAGCAAGCCCGCTGCCGCCCGCAAATCCACGCCTTCCAAGCCGCTCAAGGGCGGTATGGGCTCGCATGGCGGGTTAGGTAAGGGCCTGGGCGACCTGAGCCTGGGCGATCTGAAGCCCTGACCTCGTGCCGGCCATCGCCTGTTCCGCCTGGCTGCTCGCTGGAGCATCGCTGTTGCCGGCGGCCTCACCGCCGGGTTGACCCCGCCTGCCCCGACTAATCGCCTGGCGGGCTCGGACGCGGAGCTAACCGACTCGCCAATGCGGGCTCGCTCCACACAACCCGCGCCGATCCGGTACGATGCCTCCTGAACGCACAGCACCGCACCCGGAGACAACCCCTGGAGATGGCCCCGCGGAGACAGACCAGCCGGGAATCCATCACCCGGACGTGAACGGACAACCACAACCCATCGCAAGCCCGCTTTGCTGCGGCTTGCCCGGAGCCTCAGCCTTACCCGACGCTCGATTCCAAACACGCCCCGCATCATCGGCCCTGCTCATGTCGATGTACCGGCAACTGCCCAATCAGCTCACCGTCTTGCGCCTGGTCCTGGCGGGCGTGTTCCTGTTCGTGCTCAACCAGTACCGCTACCAGAGCGACACGCCCAGTTGGCTCCTCCTGCTGGCCATCGTCGTCTTCGTGCTGGCTGCGGTCACCGATCTGCTCGATGGCTACCTGGCCCGGCGGTGGGGCGTCGAATCCACCTTCGGCCGAATCATGGACCCCTTCTGCGACAAGGTGCTCATCATCGGCGGGTTCATCTACCTGGCCGGGCCGCGCTTCGTCATCCCCCAAGCCATCGAAAGCGGCTCGATCCTGACCATGGCCAGCGGCGTCTACCCCTGGATGGTGGCGGTCATCCTCGCCCGCGAGCTGCTGGTCACCGGCGTACGCGACGAAATGGAAAGCCAGGGCGTCAAGTTCGGCGCCAGCCTCACCGGCAAGCTCAAGATGGTCCTCCAGTCCGTCACCATCCCCGTGGTGCTGCTGATCGTCTACCTCGACCCCGCTAGCCGGCCCTGGCTGGCTTGGGTCCGCGATACGCTGGTCTACCTGACCGTCCTGGTCACGCTGCTCAGCGGCCTGCCCTACATCTTCCGCGCCGCCCGCGCCCTGCGCAGCCGCGACCCGGCATAAGCCCGCTTTACAGCATCAACCGCGAGGTGAGAAAACAGTCAGCCATCCCCGCTTCCGAGGCTGGAAGTTACGCTATCTTGATCTTGTTGCTGACGGAGGCGATTTTATGACCGCTCAAGGCTGCGTTGCGTTCGATTTGGGGGCTGAATCCGGCCGCGCGGTGCTGGCCGCGTTCGATGGCAGCAAGATCACGCTCCAGGAGGTGCACCGCTTCGCCAACGGGCCGCAGCGTCTGCCCCAGGGCTATCACTGGAACATCCTGGAACTGTGGGCCAACCTGCAAGCGGGCCTGCGCCGGGCAGCGGCCCAGGCTCGCCAGGAGGAGCTGGAGCTGGCCCACCTGGGCGTGGACACCTGGGGCGTCGATTACGCGCTGGTGGGCCGTTCCGGCCAGATTCTGGGCCTGCCTTGGGCCTATCGCGACCCTCGCCACGCTGTGGGCATGCAGCAGGCCCTCGAGCAGGTGGGGGCCAAGGCCCTTTATGAGGCCACGGGCGTCCAATTTTTGCCGTTCAACACCCTGTTTCAGCTTTTGGCGCTGCGTCAGGCTGAGCCGGGGCTGCTGGACCAGGCCCGCCGCCTGCTGTTCATCCCCGACCTGCTGCACTACTTTTTCACCGGTCAGAGGGTCAACGAGGCGACCATCGCCTCGACCTCGCAGATGATCGACCCGCGCAGCGGCGCCTGGCACGCCAAGCTGCTCCAGGACCTGGGCTTGCCGACGCATTTTCTGGAAGAGGCGATCGTGCCCGCGGGCACGCGGATCGGCCCCTTGCGGCCGGAGGTGGCGCAGGAGGCCGGCGTGGGGGCGATGGAGGTGATCGCTCCCGGCTCGCACGACACCGCCAGTGCTGTGGCCGCGGTGCCGGTGGACGCCTCAGCCACGCCCCGCTGGGCGTACCTCTCCAGCGGCACCTGGTCGCTGATGGGCGTGGAGCGGGAAGCCCCCCTGCTGAGTGACGCGGCCCGCGAAGCGAACTTCACCAACGAGCGCGGCGTCTGCGGCAAGATTCGCTTCCTCAAGAACATCGCCGGCCTGTGGCTGGTTCAGGAGGTTCGGCGGGACCTGGCGCAGCAAGGCCAGGAGCTGGATTACCCCCAGTTGACCCGCCTGGCGGAGCAGGCCCCGCCGTTTGCGACCCTGGTCAACCCCGACCACGCCC
>DASVCG010000440.1:0-5417 GCA_036381755.1 Phycisphaeraceae bacterium
CAAGACCGCCACCAAGACGGCGCCCGTGGAGCGGCGGATCTGGACCCCCTCCGACTCGGCCGCCCTCTACGGCATCCACTTCTGGGGCAACGACTACTTCTCGGTCAACGAGGAGGGCCACGTCGTGGTGCGCCCCACCAAGGATCCCAACCGCCAGATCGACCTGAAAATCCTGGTCGATGAGCTTCAGCAGCGCGACCTTCAGCCGCCGCTGCTGATCCGCTTCACCGACATCCTCAAGCACCGCCTCACCGAGATCGCTGACGCCTTCGCCAACGCCATCCGCGAGCACGACTACAAGGGCCGCTACCGCTGCGTCTACCCCATCAAGGTCAACCAGCAGCGGCACGTGGTCGAGGAGATCCTGACCCTGGGCGCCGAGCATGGCTTTGGCCTGGAGGCCGGCTCCAAGCCCGAGCTGCTGGCCATCATGGCCCTGGTGCAGGACGACACCACGCCGATCATCTGCAACGGCTTCAAGGACGCCCAGTTCATCGAGGCGGTCATCCTGGCCACCAAGATCGGCAAGAACGTCATCCCCGTGGTCGAGAAGTGGTCCGAGCTCAAGCTCATCACCCGCTACGCCAAGATCCACGGCGTACGGCCCAAGATCGGCGTGCGAGTCAAGCTGGCCACCCGCGGGGCCGGCCGCTGGGAGCAGTCCGGCGGGGTGCGGTCCAAGTTCGGGCTGTTCGTCAGCGAGGTCGTCGAGGCCGTCGAGTTCCTCCGCAGCCAGGACATGCTCGACTGCCTCAAGCTCGTCCACTTCCACCTGGGCAGCCAGATCAACAACATCCGCAACGTCAAGACCGCCATCATCGAGCTGGTCCGCGTCTACGCCGAGCTCCACCGCGCCGGCGCGGGCGTGGAGTATGTCGACGTCGGCGGCGGGCTGGGCGTGGACTACGACGGCTCCAAGACCAGCTTCGCCTCCAGCATCAACTACTCCCTCCAGGAGTACGCCAACGACGTGGTCTACCACGTCCGCGAGGTGTGCGAGGCCGCCGGCGTGCCGCATCCAACTATCATCAGCGAGTCGGGCCGGGCGATGGTCGCCTACCACAGCGTGCTGGTGTTCAACGTCCTGGGCTGGTCGGGCTTCGAGCGGTTCGACCTGCCCCAGCAGCTCGACCCCGAGGAGGCCAAGGCCCTGCCCAAGCCGGTGCTCATGCTCTTCGAGTGCTACCAGGGGCTCAACGAAAGCAACTTCGTGGAGTACTACCACGACGCCCAGATGGCCCGCGACGAGACGCTGAACCTGTTCAACCTCGGCTACTGCTCGCTGGAGCACCGCGGCCTGGCCGAGCGGCTCTACTTCGGCGTCTGCTCCAAGGCGCTGCGCATCATCCGGCAGATGCCCTTCGTGCCCGAGGAGTTCGAGGGCCTCGAGTCGCTGCTGTCGGACACCTACTTCTGCAACTACTCGATCTTCCAGTCGATGCCCGATAGCTGGGCGATCGACCACCTGTTCCCCATCATGCCCATCCACCGCCTCGATGAGGAGCCCACCTGCCGGGGCATCCTCGCCGACATCACCTGCGACTCCGACGGCAAGATCGACCGCTTCATCGGTCAGCGCAACATCAAGCAGGTGCTCGAGCTTCACCCCTACAACGGCGGCGAATACTACATCGCCGCCTTCCTCGTGGGCGCTTACCAGGAGATCCTGGGCGACCTGCACAACCTCCTGGGCGACACGCACGCGGTGCACGTGAGCCTGGACGAGAACGGCGAAGCGTCGGTGGACGAGGTGATCGAGGGCGACACGGTTTCGGAAGTGCTCCAGTACGTGCAGTTCAACCCCGAGGAGCTGCGCCGCTCGTTCCGCCGCTCGGTCGAGCAGGCCCTGCGCGAGAAGAAGCTGACGCTGGAGGAGTCGCGCGTCCTGCGTCGCTTCTATGAGGAGGGGCTCAACGGCTACACCTACCTGACGTAGGGCGTGCGTTCCGCCGCTCTCGTTCCTCAAGGCTGATGAGGCATTGATGTTTGAGCCGTCCATATCGGAGCCGGCGGGTTGGCTGTACGCCCTGTGCGTGGGGGGCGCCGCGATCCTGGTGGGCATTGCCAAGGCGGGCTTCGGCGGGGGCATCGGCATCCTGGCGGTGCCGCTGATGGCCCTGGTCTTGCCGCCGCAGGACATGCTGGGCGTGATGCTGCCGGTGCTGATGTTCGGCGACGTGATGAGCCTGCCGCACCACTGGGGCGGGCATTCCCAGCGGCATTTCGCCTGGCTGATCGTGGGGGCAGCGATGGGGATCGCCGTCGGCACGCTGCTGTTGTGGTGGCTGCGCCAGACCCACGCGATGGCGCAGGTGTTGAACCTGGTCATCGGCGGGGTGTGCCTGGCGATGGTGGCGGTGCAGTGTTACCGGCTGGTAGGGGGGCGGCTGCCGCGGATTCCCCCGCACCCCCTGGCCGGGCGGGTCACGGGCCTGGTCGCCGGCGTCGCCTCCACGCTCACCCACGCCGCCGGCCCGGTCATCAGCATCTACCTGCTCGAGCAGCGGCTGGAAAAGCGCAAACTCGTGGGCACCGCGGTCCTTTTCGCCTTCGTGGGCAACCTGCTGAAGCTGCCGACGTACCTGGGGCTAGGCCTCATCAGCCGCCACACGATGGGGCAATCGCTGTGGTGCCTGCCGCTGGTGATGCTCGGAACGTTCAGCGGGGCGTGGCTGCACCATCGCGTGCCCGAACGCCCCTTCGCCGCGGTGATCTACCTGGGCGCCGCGGCGTCAGCGGCGCACATGGTCGTCAAATCGCTGTTTTAGCAAGAACCAACCACGCGGAACGAAGACAATCACTGAAATAGTTACTCTTTCTTGACGTCTTTGCGGTGGGGTGAGGAGCGGATCAAGCGATGTTCACGATTCAGCGTCTTGAAGCGATGGAGATTCTGGACAGCCGCGGTCGGCCGACCGTGCAGGCCACGTGCCACCTGGCCAGCGGCGCTTCAGCCAGCGCGTCGGTGCCTTCGGGCGCATCGACGGGCACAGCAGAGGCGCTGGAGCTGCGCGACAACGACCCGCGCCGCTACCACGGCAAGGGCTGCCAAAAGGCGGTGTCGCACGTCAACGGCCCCATCCGCGAAGCGCTGGCCGGCCGGACGCTGGCCTCGCAGCAGGAACTGGACGATGCGCTGATCGCGCTGGACGGCACGCCCAACAAATCGCGCCTGGGCGCCAACGCCATCCTGGCGGTCTCGGTCGCCTTCGCCCGCGCCGCAGCAGCGCAGCGCAGCGTGCCGCTCTACCAGCATTTCGCCGATCTATTGGGCCAGCCGGTCCAGACGATGCCCCGTCTGACGGTCAACCTCTTCAGCGGCGGCAAGCACGCGGGCCAGCAGGTGGCCATCCAGGATGTCCTGGTCGTCCCCACCGCGGCCAGGACCATCGACGAGTCGCTGGTGATGGTCCACAACGTCTACCACGCCGCGGCGCAGCTCATCCTGCAACGCTACGGCATGCGGCTGCTGACCGCTGACGAGGGCGGCCTGGCCCCGCCATGCCAGAGCGAGGAGGCGATGATCCAGGAGGCCACCGAGGCGATCCGCCAGGCCGGCTACGAGCCCGGACGCGATTTCGCCCTGGCCTTGGATGTCGCGTCAAGCCATTTTTACCGCGACGGCCGATATCACCTTGGCGGACGGGCGCTCACCAGCCGGGAGATGATCGACCTCTTACGCTCCTGGGTGGAGCGCTACCCCATCGTCAGCGTGGAAGACGGCCTGGCGGAAGAAGACTGGGAACACTGGCCGCTCCTGCGCGACGCGATCAGCGGGCGTGCCCTGGTGCTGGGCGACGACCTTCTGTGCACGCAGCCCAAGCGCATCAGCCGGGCGGTCAAAACCAATGCCTGCAACGCCTTGCTGCTCAAGGTCAACCAGGTGGGCACCCTCAGCGAGTCGATCCAGGCCTACCGCCTGGCGCGGCAGGCGGGCTGGCACATCACCCTCAGCGTGCGCAGCGGAGAAACCGAAGACCACTGGGCCGCGGACCTGGCGGTGGGCTGGAGCGCGGATCAATTCAAGAACGGCTCGATCACCCAGTCCGAACGCCTGGCCAAGTACAACCGCCTGCTGGCCGTCGAGGCGCAGCATCCGCTGCCGATCGTGCGCTGGCCCGCCTAAAAGCCTAAGAACGGCCTACCTGGGAACGCAGCTCTCCTCCATCTGCGGATGCTGGCTCCCCGCCGCCTGCGCCAGATCGGCGCGGTCCAGGCCCGGTGTGCTGCGGAGCGCCTCGCCATCCACCCCCAGCACCAGCGTCTGATCGGCCGGGTCCAGCGTCAGCGTGCTCCAGGGAATGATGAAATACTTCTTCGAGGCACGCGGAAAAAGATCCTGCATGGCCAGCACCGCGTAGGCGATCAACCCACGTTCCGGATCGAAAATAAGATCCTCAATACACCCCAGGCCTTCGCCTTCCAGGCTTTTGACACGCTGATGCAGGATCGATC
The DNA here is from genome assembly GCA_036381755.1 of Phycisphaeraceae bacterium. Lineage (GTDB taxonomy): Bacteria > Planctomycetota > Phycisphaerae > Phycisphaerales > Phycisphaeraceae > DASVCG01. The sequence goes on from DASVCG010000440.1 coordinate 4,456, forward strand.
GGACCGAGGCTATGGAAGGGTCACGCATGGCTGACATCCTGCTAAATCGGCGTCGGCGGCGCACGTCGGCGGCTCGCGGCTGGATCGACAGGAACCCGCTGTCGGCTTGCTCGCCATCAGATCATGCTCCCCCTGGCTGCGCAGCTTCCCGGGCGAAGGAGCAGCCGGCTCTGCCCGCGGGGTCAGGCTCCCCGTGGGCAGGCCGCCCGTGCTCATCAGCGATGCCTGGGAGCCGCTGCCTGGGCCGGGGCTCGCCGCGCTTGATCGCACCCAGCGGCGCCGCTTCAGATTCAGGTTCGCACGCAACACCCAGCAGCGATGAGAAGTCGCCGGGCCGCTTCTGGAATATCTCAGACCTTTTCGCCGGTTGAACCCATTGACCCAACAACTGAGGCGGAACGGTTTGGCCAGCAGGCGGCAATCGCCATGCCAGCGGCGCTGCCTGTACGGAAATTTCCTGCCGTCGCATCGGAAAAGCAGGGGAGGGCGAATCATGATGCGCCGCGATTTCTCCGCGATCTGGCCGGAGGCGGCCCCGTCCGCATCAGCACATCGCGCAGGCTGGCAGCAGCGCGTAAAAATGAGGATGCCCTTGTAACGATTGCCTTCAGGCCAGTCAGTTAACCGGGTTTTGGCCCTGCAAACCCATCTTCCGTCAGGGCAGGCTGCCCCGAAGCGGCTGTAGCTTTTGGCACAGCCCGACCTGCGAGACGGCTCAGCCGATCCGCCGCGACACCGTGACCGGCTCCCAGCCGATTGCCCGACGACGACGCAAACACAGCCCGGAATCGCCGGGCAGCGGCCTCATGAAGCAGCCGGCCTGGGCCAGCGGTACAGGGATTGCTCTTCTCCCGCGTCAAGCAAGCGCCGCTGATCTGCCAGAAAGCGGGCGTCGCAAGCCGTCAAGGCAGCCGGCAAGCGCACCCATGCTCCCTGGGAGCCCCCTCATGCGAATCGCCCTG
>DASVCG010000441.1:0-3512 GCA_036381755.1 Phycisphaeraceae bacterium
CGACCGCCAGGCGATGATCACCCAGAGCAACGTCTCGCCCGACCGCGTCACCAAGTTCGCCGTGGTGGAGGTGAACGGCGATGGGTATCTCAGGCGCGTGATCGAGAAGCCCGATCAGGCCACGATCGATGCGCTGCCCGAGCCGGTGGGCGTGAGCATGAACTGCTGGCGGTTCGATGCGCGGATCTTTGAGGCGTGCAGCGCCATCGGCCCCTCGCCGCGCGGCGAGTACGAAATCACCGACGCGGTGCAGCATTCGATCGACCGCCTGGGCGCGCGTTACCGCGTGCTGTCCTACCACGCCCCGGTGCTGGACCTGTCCAGCCGCGAGGACATCGCGCCGGTCGCCCAGCGGCTGCGGGGCACGGAGGTGCGCCTGTGAGCCGATCACCCGCAGCCCGCAGCGCGATGGACGCCTCATCGCTGGCCGATCGTCTCGCCCGCGCCGGCCTGGACGCTCCCGCGGCACAGGCCAAGGCCGCCATGTTCGCCCGCCTGGCGGAGCATTTAGCCAAACACGCCGGCATAAGCCCTGCGCGTGCCATGGCGTTCTTCGTGCCCGGACGGGTGGAGGTGCTGGGCAAGCACACCGACTACGCCGGCGGCAGCACGCTGGTGATGGCCGTGGACCGCGGCTTTTGCCTCCTGGTCCACCCGCGAAGCGACAACCAGGTGCGCCTCTTCAACGTGGCTCAAAACGAGCAAGCCTGCTGCGCCATCGACCCGGACCTCTCGCCCCAGATGGGGCACTGGATGAACTACCCCCGGACGGTCGTCCGCCGGCTGGCACGCAACTTCCCCCAGGCCCGCTGCGGCGCGGACATCGCCTTCCTGAGCGACCTGCCCCGCAGCTCGGGCATGAGCAGCTCCAGCGCCATGATCGTGGCCATCTACCTGGCCCTGGCCGCGGTCAACCGGATCGAGCAGCTCCCCGCCTATCAGCACAACATCGCCTCCCAGGAAGACCTGGCCGGCTATTTGGGCACGATCGAGAACGGCCAGACCTTCGGCACGCTGGCGGGCGACCGCGGCGTGGGCACCTTCGGCGGCAGCGAGGACCACACCGCCATCCTCTGCAGCCAGCCCGGCCGGCTGAGCCAGTACCGCTACTGCCCCGTCCGCCTGGAGCGGCGGATCGCCCTGCCCGACGACCTGCGATTCCTCATCGCCTTCAGCGGCGCGCACGCGGAGAAGACCGGCGGCGCGCGCGAGCTTTACAACCGCGCCTCGCTGCTCGCGCAGCAGGCGGCGCAGGCCTGGCGACAAGCCACCGGCCGGGAGGACGCCCACCTGGCCGCGGCCCTGGCCTCCGCGCCCGATGCACTCCAGCAATTGCGACGCATCCTGGCGGACCAGCCCGACCTGCTTCAGCGATTCGAGCATTTTTATGCGGAAAGCGAACAGATCCTCCCCGCTGCGGGCGATGCGCTCGAGCAAGGCGACCTGGCTGAATTCGGCAAGCAGGTGGACCGCTCGCAGGACCTGACCGAACAGCTCCTGGGCAATCAGGTGCCGCAGACGGTGCACTTGGCGCACTCAGCCCGCAGGCTCGGCGCACTGGCGGCTTCAGCCTTCGGCGCGGGCTTCGGCGGAAGCGTCTGGGCGCTGGCCCGACAGGCCGACGCTGATGCGCTCCTCCAGGCCTGGGAGCAGGATTACCGCGCAGCATTCCCCGCTGACGCAGCCCACGCCTGCTTCTTCGCCACCCGCCCCGGCCCCGCGGCGATGCGGATTTCCGATTGATCGGCCTGACCGCAATCAGACGTTCTGCAATCAGATCGTATCAAACGCGCTGGAGGCCAGGCGCTGGGCGCCGCAGTAGAGGCATTTGCGGTGTCGGGGCGACATCGTTCGGCCGCAGGCCTGGCACTTGGACACGCTCCGCGCAGCTTTGCCGTCAGCGGTGCCGTCCATCAGGTCGATCATCTTCACCCGCTCCAGCAGGTCCTCCTCGGTCAGGTTGGTCTTGTCCTGGATCAGCGACCACATCGCCATGCACACCAGCGACAGCCGCTCGAGCCGGTCCTCGATCGACTGCACATCACGTTGGGCCCGCTGCGCTTCGGATGAGGCGCTGATCGCATCACGGCTGGCCTGCCTGGCGGTCGACCAGGAAGAATCCGCGCCAAAGAGAATGGGGTTGATCATGAGCCGCCTCCGTTGATGTGGGGTTCAGCAGGGCCCGGCCGATCCGCCCGCAGCCAGCGTCCGCGTGAGGCCTAGAGCACCTGGCGCGCCCGGGGGAACGAGCCCAGCACGGTGAGCTGGAGGCAATGCCGGCGGGCCTCCTCGACCGCCTTGGCCACGGCAGGGTCCTCGATGTGACCGATCACGTCCACGAAGAAATAGTATTCCCAGTTCACCCGTCGGCTGGGCCGCTTGTCGATGTGCGTGAGGTTGAGGCCGAAGTCGCGGAACACGTCGAGCACCGCGACCAGGGCGCCGGCCTTGTGCTCGGTGGTGAACATGATGCTGGTCTTGTCGTCGCCGGTGGGCTTGGCCGACTGCTGGCCGATGACGAAGAACCGCGTGGTGTTGTGGGGGTTGTCCTCGATGTTGGCGAACTGGACGGGCAGGCCGTAGATCTCTCCCGCCAAGGAGGAGGCGATGGCCGCGGCGCCTTGCTCCTGGGCCGCCAGCTCCGCGGCCTTGCTGGTGGAGGCGACGGGGATCTTCTGCGCCTGCTGAAGCTGGACGGAGAGCCACTTACGGCACTGGGCCAGCGCTTCGGGCTTGGAGTAGATCCGCTGGATCTGCTCCGGCTGGTGGCGCGAGAGCAGGTTGTGATGGATGGTGATGAGCACCTCGGCGCAGACCTGCACCGGGGCGTCCAGGAACGCGTCGAGCGTCTCGCCCACCCCGCCCACCGCGGAGTTCTCGATCGGCACCAGGCCGTAGTCGATGTGCCCGCGGGCGATCTCGTCGAAGATAGCGGCGATGTCGTCCAGCGCCGCGTACTCGATGCTGGCGCCGAACTTGCGCCTCGCAGCCAGGTGGCTGAACGACCCCGGCGGGCCCAGGTAGCCCACGCGCAGCGGCCGCTCCAGGGCGAAGCTGCCCGACATCAATTCCCGCCAGATCGCCTCCAGGCACGTGTCGGGCAGCGGGCCGCGGTTATACCGGCGGACCTGCTCCAGCACAGCCTGCTCACGCTCGGGGCAGTAGATCGGGGCCGCTCCGCTCCGTTTGATCTGCCCGATCTGCACCACCACCTTGGCCCGCTCGTTGAGCAGGTCCACGATCTGGCGGTCCAGCTCGTCAATCCGCTGGCGCAGGGGCGCCAGGGCAGCCTCAGCGGAAGAAGGATTCATCGTGCGGCATTGTAACGGCCGCCGCGGCTCCTGGGCGATATAAAAAGAAAGAGACCGCCAAACCCTTGGGCGATCAGATGATGGGAACTTCGCTTTTCCAAGCCGCAGCGGGCTGGCTGCCCACGGTGGGCCTGCTGGCCCTGGCGGGGGTGGGCCTGCTGCTGTGGTGCGTCGGGCGCAAGCTCGTTCGGCCGGCCTGCG
>DASVCG010000442.1:0-2623 GCA_036381755.1 Phycisphaeraceae bacterium
CGACGGCATGACGGTGCGGGTCAGCCGCAGGCCGATCAGCCAGACCATCGAGGGCAACGTCCACTACCCGCTGCCCAACAGTGCCGTGCGTGGCGTGTGGGACAACCCTCAAAAAAAGGGCAAGAACTACTACACCCAGCGGGTGGTGCAGCTCATCCGCATGCACAACGCGGTCTATGCCGTCGCGCCGCTCACGCCTGTCGTGCAGTGCTACGGCATGTGGGAGGTGCGGCCGGAGGACCCGGTGCATGAGCTGTTCGACGAGCAGACGGGGTTGTGCCGCGACACGCAGCGCGTCATCGAGGAGCTGCGCATCCCGCTTGATGAGCCCAAGATCGGCTGCCTCATGCCGCCGTACCGCCAGGTGCCAAGCAAGGTGTACGAGGGTCGGATCTCGATGCTGGCCGCGACGGAGGGCGTGGTGGATGAGCAGATACTGGCGGCGCTGCGGGCGCGGCTGGGGGCCCGCTTTGAGCCCGGGCGCGTCGGCTATGCTGCGCGCGGGCAGGTCAGCCAGGACAGCAGGCACTACGCGGGCTACTGCGCGTCGTTCGATTTGAACGAGAACGGCGTCATCGACGAGGAGGACGAGCAGCGCCTCGCCGCCCACCTGGGCCGAACCGTCCGCTTCAACACCTACTTCCACGCCTACTTCGGCGGCGACTGGCTGACCACCCAGATCTGCCTGGAGCCGGAGCACCGCCCCGGCATCCCAGTCATCGCTGATTACGTCTATGGCGGGGGCTACGACGCAGCAGCGGGCATCGTTCGCCTGCTGGAAACCCCCGGGCCCAATCAGCCCGTGTGGGTGGAGTACTACCACGACGCTCCCGCCCAGCCGGGCCATCACAACATCCTCGTTCACCTGTATCGGGAAACCGACTGACCTCCGCCCCGTGCACCTTAAAAGGAGGCGATCAACATGAAATATGCCTTGTGGTTCACGCTGGCGCTATGCGTGGCGGCTCTCCCAGCCGCGGCGGAAAACCTGCTCAAAAACCCGGGCTTCGAAGAGCACGACGCGTCCGGATCCTCCTACCCCGCGCACTGGACAGCCAAGCAGCACGACGCGCTTCCCCTCGCGTTCACCCCCGAGCACTACGAAGGCAAGGCCGCGGCGATGCTTGTGGGAGATGGGCAGGTCCACACCTGGCGGCAGGATGTTGATCATCCTTCCCAGAAAGCCTGGACGCTCAGCGCGATGGTCAAGGCTGAGGGTGTGCGCTTCGGCCGGGATGATCATGCGTACCTCTACGTCCACGTGATCTACGAGGGCCGACCTTACTCTGATGCGACCCACTTCTATGTCCGCCTCGATCCGGGCACCTACGATTGGAAGCGGGTGTCCGTCTCCGGCGCTGCGTTGCAAAACGCCCCGATCCAGAAGCTGCACGTCAGCGTGACGGGCAGGTTTCAAGCCGGCCGTATTTATGTGGATGACGTGTCATTGACGGAAAAGGTTTCTCTTTTGCCCGCGTCGCTGCTGGAGAACAAGATCACCGATCTGATGCAGGGCCTGGACCGCATCGGCGAGGTGGATGAATCGGTGACCGCGGCCAGGCAATGGCTCGACAAGGCGCTTGCGGCGCTGCATCAGCCCCAGCCCGACCTGGGCGCCGCCAGCAGCCACTGGGTCAGCGCCGCCAAATCGCTGAGCCATCAGGCCTGGGCGGCGATGTACCCCGACGCGATGAGCGACCAGCCTGTTGAAGCGCAGATGATCTACCACGGCATCAGCAACACCAAGGAGGCTTGCGATCAGTACCTGCGGACCATCGAGCTGGCCGGCTGCAACGGCGTGTACCTGTCGCTGGGTTCGTGGATGTCGGTGATCTATCACTCCGACGTCCTTCCCGTGCACGAGGATTGGCAGCAGTTCGACGCGCTGACCTACTTCATCGACGAAGCGCACCGGCGAGGCATCAAGGTGTTCGCCTACCTGGCGACCTTCTACGGCACGCACAAGGTCGAGGCGCTGCCCGGCAGCATCGCCGTTGAGCACCCCCAATGGCTTGCCAAGGGGCCCGACCGCAACATGCCCACCTTCCCCGACCCGGCCAACGCCGACGTGGTCGATTACATGGTCAAGGCCTACGTCGAGCTGGCCACGCGCTACCAGCTTGACGGCATCGGGCTCGATTACATCCGCTACCCCACGCCGCAGTCGCTCAATTATGACGAGAACAATCGCCAGCAGGTTTTGTCACGATACGGCATCGACATCCTGGCGCATGAAAACCTCTACGGCGACCCGGAGGCGTGGGCCAAGGTTCAGCAGTACCGCGCCCAGGTCATCGGCCAGGTGGTTCGGCGCGTGCACGACGCGGTCAAGCAGGCCCGCCCCGACATCACCATCATGGCCTGCCTCATCTCCGAGCTGGACATGGCCGCCAGCCAGTACGGCCAGAACTGGGCCGAATCAGCCAAGTGGATCGACTACGCCTCGCCCATGAACTACGACGACCGCTCGCTCAACCTCGACATGCTCCAGGCCCAAAAGGCGGTCTGCCAGCGTCAGGGGGCGCTGTGGATTCCCGCGATCGGCGGGATGCCCGAGGGAGTGCACCAGCGGTGGACGATCAGCGAGTGGGCCAGGCGCGTCGCCATTCAGCGCAGGCTCGGC
>DASVCG010000443.1:0-4071 GCA_036381755.1 Phycisphaeraceae bacterium
AAAATAAATTGGATTAATAATTTGTCATAGTTCCCTATTTATAATGAATTTTAATCAATACAAAAAGATTCATTCGATGAAATGATTATTGACGCGGGCTAGATCTTCCGTTAAGCTACCCACCGTTGATGGACCCGCACATCACTTAATTGGGGCTCTTGTCATGTACCGCTCAGCATCTGCTGCAAGCCGTCTGGGTGGGGGTTTCACGTTGATCGAGCTGCTGGTGGTCATCAGCATCATTGCACTGCTGATTTCCCTCCTGCTGCCTGCGCTGCGGTCAGCACGGGAGGCCGCCCTTGCCACCCAGTGCCTGTCCAATCAGAGGCAGGACGTGACGGCCCTGCTCATGTACGCCGACGATCTTGACGGCTACCTCCTGCCGCCGGTCGCAGCATCCGGCTTCGCCAAAGATACATGGGGGTATGAGCTGTTCGAGCACAACTACCTCAGCGCCGAAGAGAGCCTCTTTTGCCCTTCGTTTGAACCTCAGGCGTACTTTCAATCCTCGGGTCAGAGCCGGACCTACGGCCTGCGTGCTCCCCACGGTTCGATCAGCATTCCATCTCCGGGTGGCGGCACCGCGACTTCGAGACGAATGCTACGCCTGGACGCTGTGATGTCCCGCTGGGGCGCCCTGTCCGATTACCTGCTGCTCGGAGATACCGTCAACCGCTGGTGGAATGGCACGACTCAATCGTATCTCTTCTACGGCCGCGACGTTCTCACCATAACACTGCCTAGCGCCGGCCCTTACCTGCACGCCCGGCACGGGGGCGCCGTCAACGGCACCTACGCTGACGGCCACGCCACCGCCATCAAGACCGAGAACCTCACCGACCTCTCCCGGCCCGTCTGGCAGCGGTTCTCCGTCGTCGAGCTGGGCCAGGAGCCTTGATCCAACGACAGCCTCCCAGGGCGGACCCCGGGGAAAGGAAGCTCACTTCGTCTTGACCCTTTTTTGGATGGAGGTGCAAAGCATGTTCAAGTCTATCGCTCTTTCGCTGACGGGTTGTGCGGCGGCGTCCGCCCTGACAATGTCCGCATCGGCTGCGCCGATCGATCTGGTCAAGTATGAGTTCGCCTCGCTGAACGCCAACGAAACCGGGCCGGGCTACGAGGCCACGGTCACCAGCGGCCTCTCCGCGACGGACATCGGCGACACCAGCGGCGTCATCAACACCCGCATCGAAAACCTCGGCTACTCCTCCGCGCCGGTGCTGACGGTTGACGGCATCGCCACCACCTCGTTCAGCGACGCGGTGTACTTCAGCTTCACCGTCACGCCCGACTCGGGCAACACGCTGAACCTCGACAGCCTCACGCTTGACGCGGCGCGCGGCGGAGGATCCCGCCCCCGCGGCTTCGTCGTGCGCTCCAGCGCCGATGGCTTCACCACCGACCTGGCGGTCAACCCCAACACAAACACCGACCTCCCCACCCAGCGCCTGATCGACTTCTTCACCACTTACACCGTGGACCTCAGCGACCCCGCGTTCGACGCCGTCGCCGGCCCGCTGGAGTTCCGCATCTACGTCTTCAGCCCCGGCACCGGGTCCGCCATCGACTTCGACAACATCACGCTTCATGGTGAAGTGGTCCCCGAGCCGGCCTCGCTGGCGCTATTGGGGCTTGGCGGCCTGGGCTTCCTGCGCCGCCGTCGGCACGGCTAAGCCGGGCTCCATCGGCCGAGCCAGGCCTGGGACCTGGATCCAAATTACAGCCAACACAACCTTCCTTAGGTGAACCCTGCGGAAGATAGGTTCGTTTCATCCTGATTCTTTCTAGGAGGTGCAAAGCATGTTCAAGCCCATGGCTCTTACACTAGCGGGTTGTGCAGCAGCAGCCCTGACAGTGTCCGCGTCGGCTGCGCTGATTGATGCGAGCGATCCCTGGTACACGACCGCGGACGCCACCGTCACCCGCGCATCGACCACCCCCGGCGACGCGATCGACCTGACCGTGGACAACGGCAGCGACCGCGAACGCATCGCCGCCAACTTCGACACCTTCCAGCTCGACGACGAGGGCGATCAGCTCAGCCTCGAGTTCGACCTGACGCTGAGCAACCTCAGCGGCACCGGCGGCTTCCGCCTCGGCCTCTTCCACAACGGCGGCACGCCCATCACCGCCAACAGCACCGGCGGCGTCCTCCAGAACACCACCGACGACGCCGGCTACTTCATCGAGCTGGGCGTGGGCGCCGCCGGCGCAGCCGCCTACCGCGAGACCCCCGAGGCCAACGGCATCCTCGCCGGGCCCATCAACGTCACCCTCGGCGTCGGCGGCGGCGCGGGGTTCGCCGGCTTCAACGACACCGATCCCCACGAGGTCAGCCTGCTCCTGACCCGCCTGGCCAACAGCATCCACCTGCTCGTCAAGATCGACGGCGGCACCGCGATCTACGTCTCCGACACCGCCGATGGCTACGTGACTGAGTTTAACCTCGTCGCCTTCGGCATGAGCGGCTCGGCTGTTTACGACTACGAACTGGGCAACGTCCGCGTGAACGCTTCCCCCGTTCCCGAGCCGGCCTCGCTGATGCTATTATTGGGGCTTGGCGGCCTGGGCTTCCTGCGCCGCCGTCGGCACGGCTGATCCGCTCCCCTTTGTCGTGAAGCGGGGAACCGCTTCGCGGCATTTTCACGCGCTCCATCAAAACCACGGCCGCCATGCGCCGACACCGCCGGGACGGCGCATCGCCCGCCGCCTCCCACGGAGCCGACTGAACATCGAATTTCCCTTTGATGAGGAATGCCCTATGTATCCAAGTTCGCGCATCACAGCGATGGTGACCCTGATGACCTTCTTCCTAGCGATTGGGAATGAGTCGGCACGCGTCCAGGGCCAGGCAGCGACGCCGGCGCGCAGCCAGGAGCCGCCAATCCTGCTGGCCTATCTGCCCGGATGGAGAGAACTGAACCTCGACGCTGTGCCGTGGGACCACCTGACGCATCTGTGTCACGCCTTTGTAAGGGGCACGCCGGAGGGCGAGCTGGTCACATCCGCCAATCTGCCCAGCCGAGAGCTGACCGACCGCGCTCACCGCGCCGGCGTGCAGGTGCTTTTATCGATCGGCGGGGCGCGCAGCGACGGCTACCTGAACCAAATCGCCGCTGACCCCGACCGCCTGGCGCGGTTCGTCAGCCAGGTCGTGAAGATCGTCGAGGACAACGGCTACGACGGCGTGGACCTGGATTGGGAACACCCCGACTCGGAAAGCTCCGCTCAGGGCATGATCGACATGGTTCGCGCACTCCGGGGCGCGCTGGACGAATGCCAGGCACGCACCGGCAAGCGATACCTCTTCACCGCGGCTGTCACCGGCGAGTGGGCCTATCGGCACATACCCACCGAGGTGTTCCGCGACCACTTCGACTTCCTGAACGTCATGACTTACGACCTGGCCGGATCATGGTCCCGCTACGCCGGGCATCACGCGCCCCTGGGGCTGTCCTCCCAGGCCAAAGAAGTCGGCGCTAAGAGCATCGAAACCTCCATCAACCACTGGCTGGTCGATCGCGGCCTGCCGCCATCACAACTGGTCCTGGGCCTGCCCGCTTACGGCAGAGGCTTCCGCGGCATCCCCCACCCCTACGCGCCGATCACCAAAGACCCGGACATGCACACCGAATACGGCTACAGCGAGCTTGCGCAGAAGATAACGCAGGGCTGGACCGTGCAGCGGCTGGACAACGGCGAGCCCTGGCTGGTGTCGCCGGATCGGTCCGAGTTCATCGGCTTCGACGACCCCGACTCCATCCGGCAAAAAACCATCTGGGCCTTGGGAAAGGGGCTGCGCGGCGTGTTCTTCTGGCAGGTGCTGGCAGACCGCCTGCCCGACGGCTCGCACCCCTTGATCGAATCGGCTCATCAGGCGCTGAACGCGCAGCCCCAGGCCCAATAGCCCGTCGGCACGCGCTTGCCGCGCCCCGCTCCTCTCGCAACCGAACGTGATCGCCTGTTGGCGCTGGCGACTCGACCGGCCGGCGGCTTGAGGCGACGGTCACGCCACCGCTGACAGCTCGCAGCCCAGCGGAAATGTTCCCGCACCCTGGTGCAGCGTCAACC
>DASVCG010000444.1:0-3651 GCA_036381755.1 Phycisphaeraceae bacterium
GGCTGCACGGGCCCGCGGGCGCATCGGCACGATTGGCGTGTTTTTACTTTGGCAGACGGTTAGCACTGGTGCCCGCGTTCGGGCTGTTCACGGGGATGCGTGCGATTCGGCCGGGCCGGGGCGATCGTGTGTACGCCGTCACGCCGGACGGTCAGCAGGTCATGCAGGTGTATCCTCGTCCGGCGTCGGCGGCGCGGGCGTCCACGCGGGCGCTGCCGTCGGCTGGGCCGCCATCGCCTCCCTTGCGGACGACGCTTGCAGCGGGAGCGTCGTCGCCGCGGCCGCCTCGGTGCGCAGCCGCGCCAGCGGCCACAGCCCGCCGACGAGGCACACCAGGACCAGCGGCGTCACGCCGATCATGACCCCCGCGGTCGGGCCGACCGTCCCGGCCAGGAGCTGGCCGACCAAGCCCGTCATGGGCCCCAGCGCCAGGCCCAGCCCCACCAGGCTCTCGTGCGCCCCGCCCGCCTCCACCGAGGCGTTCTTGATCACCATCGCGTAGTACAGGGCGCAGTAATAGACCAGCCCCATCGCGGCGCCAAAGAGGATCTCGCCCGCCAGGACCAGCGCCAGGTGGCTCCCGTACAGCACCGCCAAAGCGCCCAGCGGCAGGCCGAGGCTCGCCGCCAGCAGCACGCCCAGCCGGCCGTGCCAGAGGGTGACCGTGCCCATGACCAGGAAGACCAGCAGCCGCATCACGTCGAGCATCGCCGCCAGTTGGGTGGCCCGCTGCACGCCCAGGCCCAGGTCGGCGAAGATCCGCGGCATCAAGGGGGCCAGCAGGAACAGCAGGATGTAGCCGGCGAGCATCGACCAGCGGCTGCCGGCGAGCATCGCGGCGTAGCGGCGCAGCTCCTGCGGCGCCGGCCGCTGGGGGTGGTCCGGCTCCAGGTGCGTCGGCACCGGGGGCAGGGGGCGCATCAGGATCAGCGTCACCACGTTCACCGCGGCCGCTGCAGCGAACAGCAGCCACGGCCAGGGCCAGGCGATCATCGGACCCGTGGCCCACACCGCCAGCGGCACCGTCACCGCCCAGGCGACGTTGAACCGCCCGATGGCCCGCAGCGTGTGCTCGGGCGGCAGCCCGGCGCTGATGTAGCTCTCGACCACCGGCCATTTGAGGCCGTTGCCCAGCCCCACCAGGGGGAACGCCAGCAGGATCGCCGCGGTCAGCGCCCCCGTCTGCGCCACAGCGGCCATCGCCCCGTGCAGCACCATCTGCGCCGCCACGCTGATCCACAGCAGCCGTTTTTCGCCCCACTTCTGCGTCAGCCGGTGGCAGGCCATCGCCCCGCCCGCGTACGCCACCCCGAACGCCAGCGCCAGCCAGAGGTTGGCCGCGTCGGAGAACGCCAGCCGCTCGTGCGTGTAGAAATAAAGCCCCCGCTCCAGCAGGACGGTGGCGAAGCTCTCGAGGAAGGTGATCGCCAGCAGGGGCAGGTGGTTGGCGGGTCTCATACATCGACTCACGTGCAGCAAGTCAGATCAGATCACCTTGCGCGTCATGCCCCGGCGGATCTCACGCTGCGCCTCGCGCTTCTTGATGTCCTGCCGCTTGTCGTAGGCCTTCTTGCCCACCGCCAGGCCCAGCTCCACCTTCACCTTGCCCCGCACGAAGTACATCGCCAGCGGGATCAGCGTCACGCCCTTGCCCGTGGTCGCGCCCAGCAGGTGAGCGATCTGCCGCTTGTGCGCCAGCAGCTTGCGCGTCCGCTTGGGCTCGTGCTGGTTCGCGCCGGCCTGGGGGTAGGGCGCGATGTCCACCTGGTGCAAAAACAGCTCCATCGTCTCCGGCTCGACCCGCGCATAACCCTCCGCCAGCGACACCTGACCGTTGCGGATCGACTTGACCTCGCTGCCTTTGAGCACGATCCCCACCTCCAGCTTCTCCTGGATGTGGTAATCGTGCAGCGCCCTGCGGTTGACGATCCGCGGGCTGGCGCTGCCTTTGGAGGCATCGGTATCGGAACGTTTAGCGGCCATGGCGACGCGTAAGGATAGCAGTTTGGCGCCAAATAGCCCTCCCCCACGGGCGAGCGGCTGGGGCTGCATTCCCAAAGCCTTTTCTCATCCGCAGAAAAGAGCGAGGCTGCATCCCGAAGCGGGCTACATCAAAAGGCAGGGGTTCCCAATAGCCCGCCCCCAACGGGGGCGCGGCTGAGGCTGCATCAAAAAGCAGGGGCACATTCATAAGGTGGGGGTACATTCATAAGCCCTCTCCCCCCACTGGGGGAGAGGGTAGGGCGAGGGGGCCGGGGCCAAGCAAATAAGGCCGTCCTCATATCGCTCCGCCTTACTTGCCCACACAGAAGGTGGAGAAGATGCGGCCGAGGATGTCGTCCGGGGTCAGTTGCCCGCCCAGGCCGGCCAGGGCGTCCAGCGCGTCGTGCATTCGGCCGGCGACAAGCTCCGCATGGGCCAGGCCCGCCTTGTCCATCGCAGATAGAGCCGATTCATCCAAGTCGTGCGGCCCCGTCGCCTGCGGCTGGACCAGCTCGCGCGCAGCGTGCAGCGCCTGGGCCGCTTCGTGCAGTTGCCGTTCGTGTCTGGGCTGAAGGGCCAGCATGTCAGCACGGACGCTTGCGCCCCGGCCGGCAAGGTGATTCAGGATCTCCCGCTTGAGCGTGTCCAGGTGCTCGCCGGTCCGCGCGCTGACCCACAGCCCCCCAGCACGGGCGTGGGGGGGCACAAGGTCCGCCTTGGTATGCACGGGCAGCACCGCGACGCTCGTCGGCAGCGATGTCGGAAGCGGCCTTGGCTGCGTGGGGTCGCGCACGAGCAGGATCAGGTCCGCCTGCTCGATCGCCCGGCGAGCCACCGCCTGCACCTGCTCATCCAGCGCCGCAGCGGGCGCGTCCAGGCCGGCGATGTCCACCAGCATCAGCTCCACCGGCTGCCCCTGCGGGCCGATCCATTCCACCGGCTCGATCAGCACGTCGCGCGTCGTGCCGGGCGTGGGGCTCACCAGCGCCCGGTCGCGCCCCAACAGGGCATTGAACAGCGTGCTTTTGCCCGCGCTGGGCGCGCCAGCCAATACAACGCGGGGCACGGCTTCAATCGCGCCCCAGGGCCGGCTTTGCGCCAAAAGCAATTCGAGCCGGTTCGCGATCGCGGCAAGCCGCTGCGCCAGCTCCGCGGGGCCGATAGGCACCACGTCTTCCTGATCGGTGAAGTCGATCCCCGCTTCCACCAGCGCCAGCGCCTGGCCCAGCTCATCCACCAGCTCCGCTGCCAGCGAGCCTAAACGGCCCTGGCGCAGCATCGCCGCGGCCTGGAGCTGGCTTTCGCTCGTAGCGGCGATCGTCGCAGCGATCCCCTCCGCCTGCGTCAGATCCAGCTTGCCCGCCAGGAAGGCCCGGAAGGTGAATTCGCCCGGCTCCGCGGGCCGGGCACCCGCATCCAGCGCCGCGTGGATCAGCCGGTCCAGCAGTGCCGGATGCCCGGGCACCTGAATCTCTGCCACGTCCTGGCCCGTGTAGCTGTGCGGCTCGGCAAAGAAGGCTAGGAGCGCCGGCAGGGGCGGGCGACGCAGGCGAACCTTGATAAGCGTTCGCGCCGGCAGGGGCGTCTGGCCCGCTGGCTCGCTCAGCAGCTCCCCCAGCACGCGGCGCACGTCCAGGCCCGAAAGACGGATCAGCCCTCGCCACGACC
>DASVCG010000445.1:0-2166 GCA_036381755.1 Phycisphaeraceae bacterium
CCTGGATACATGGATGCCTCCATTGTCTAGGGCCAGCGATGCCGGCCCGGATGCGTCGCGCAGCCAACAGCCCTGGAACGTCGGGGCGATGCCCGTCGGAATCAGGCGCTTTTAGACTCCACCAGCGGCAGGGCCATCGCCAGGAAGGGGTGTTCCGCCTCGTCGGGCGTCTGGGCCTGGATCTGAAGAATCTGGTTGAGCGAATCGAAGAAAGCCTCGACGATGCGCGGATCAAAGTGCGTGCCGGTCTCCTTGCGGATGATCTGAAGCGCCTTCTCGTTGGGCAGCGGCGGCTTGTAGGGCCGCTTGGCGGTGAGGGCGTCGAACACGTCCGCCACGGCACAGATGCGGCCCCACAGCGGGATCTGCTCCCCCGCCAGGCCGTCGGGGTAGCCCTGGCCGTTCCACCATTCATGGTGCGAGCGTGCGATGACCTGCCCGGCCTGGATCAATTCCGAGGGCGAGCCATCGAGGATCCGCGCGCCGATGAGCGTGTGGCTCTTCATGATCTGCCACTCAGCGGGCGTGAGCTTGCCCGGCTTGAGCAGGATCGCGTCGGGGATGCCGATCTTGCCCACGTCGTGCATCACGCTGGCGTGGCGCAGGACCTCCACCTGGCTCGGGGGCAGCCCCAGCGCCCGGCCGAGCACCGCGGAGTAGAGGCTCATCCGCTTGATGTGCGCCGCGGTGTACTCGTCCTTGTACTCCGCCGCCAATGCCAGGCGCTGGATCGTGTCCAGGTGGGCGCGGTAGATCTCCCGCTGCGCCTCGGCCATGCTCACCAGCGCCTTGCGCAGTTCCACCGTCTGCTGCTTGACCAGCTCCTCCAGGTGCGCCGTGTGCATGTGCACCACGTCGTAGGCTTCCTTGAGCCGCAGCAGCGACGCGGCGCGGATGCGCAGCTCGGTCGGGTCGACCGGCTTGGTGATGAAGTCGTTGGCGCCAGCCTCGATCGCGTCGAGCCGGTGCTTGCGGTCCTCGAAGGAGGTCACCACGATGATGGGGATGTGCTGGTAGCGCTGCTCGGCACGGACCTGCCGTGTCACGTCGAACCCGTCCATGCCGGGCATCATCAGGTCCAGGAGGACCAGGTCGATGTCCAGCGGCAGCTTGGCCATCGCCTCCAGGCCGTCGCGCGCCAGCTCAGCCTCGTACCCGCAGGACTCGACCATGTCCTTGAGCAAGGCGCAGTTGGCCGCGTCGTCGTCAACGACCAGAATCCGCGGGCGCCGCTTCGCCGGACGCGGGCTGGCAAGCTCTATTTGGGCCGGTTGCACCATAAAGTCGCCTTTGTGGCTGATACGGCCCCCCCGAGCCGATGCACGCACCTCACTCCGCCGCTGGCAGCTCGAACCAGAAGCACCCGCCCTGCGGAGCCGGCTCGTAGCCGATCCGGGCCTGGTGGACCTCCGCAGCGGCCCGCGCCAGCATCAGCCCGCGGGCCCGGTCCATGCGAAGCTTCAGGTCACGCCGGACCGCCCCGGCCTGACCGGCAAAAAACTGCTCCGCCGCCTCCAGCGGCGCTGAGACGCCTTGATACTGGAAGCGGAAGCAGACCCCGCCCTCCGCGCTGTCCATCGCCCAGACCTCCACCGGGTCCGAGCGGCTCAGCCGCACCGCTGCATCCAGCAGCAGCGCCAAGGCGCGAAGCAGCACGCCGCGATCGGCTCGCACCTTCCGCCCCGCCGTCTGCCAGTGGGTGAGGACCTGCCGGCCTTCGCCCGCAGCACGCGCTTGAGCCATCTGCTCCAACTGGGTCGTGATGTCATCCACCAGGACCGGCTGAATGTTCAGGCTCAAGTCGCCCTTGACCAGGTGCACCAGGCACTGCAAGTCGGAGATCATCCCCGTCAACTCGCGCACGCTGGCCAGGCACGCGGTCAGCCGCTGATGCGTCTTCTCGTCCACCGGCCCCGACAGCGACGCCTCGATCAACTGGAGGTTGCCCTGGAGCACCGCCATCGGGCCGCGCAGATCGTGCAGAACCGTCTCATCCACCAGTTGGCCCGCGCGATAATCCGACAGGCTGCTGGCCTGGTCCGCCAACGCGGCTGATGAAGCCAAACCCGGAGAATGGAGATCAGAATCCGACATCGTGTTGCCTCGAAGCCGACTTGCCCCCGTGCTTCACATTCGCCTGGCCGACAAAGAGATGGGTTAAACACC
>DASVCG010000446.1:0-3248 GCA_036381755.1 Phycisphaeraceae bacterium
CGGGGAGATCATGCCTGACACACCGCCACGCCCGCGCGTGCTGGGCTATTGCACCAACGTTCACGCTGGGGACACCTACGAGCAGATGCTCGCCGGCCTTGAGCGCCACGCGCTGGCGGTGAAGCGGATTCTGTGCCCGCGCGAGTCGATGCCCATCGGCCTGTGGCTCTCAGCCCAGGCGGCCAGGCAGGTGCTGGCTGAGGATCGCCTGGCTCATCTGCGCGACTGGCTCATCGAGCATGGCTTGGAAGTTTTCACGCTCAACGGTTTTCCTTTCGGCAACTTCCACAGCGAGGTGGTCAAGCATCGCGTCTACGAGCCGGATTGGCGGCAGCCGGAGCGTCTGCGCTACACGCGCGACCTGATCGCGATATTGGCTGAGCTGCTGCCGGAGGGCGGGGAGGGGAGCATCTCTACGCTGCCTTTGGGCTGGCGCGGGGCGATGGCTGATGATGCAGCGATGGCGCAGGCCGCGGCGCCGCTGTTGGACCTGATGCACCACCTGGCCCGCGTCGAATTGGACACGGGCAGGTTCATCCACATCGACCTGGAGCCGGAGCCTGGCTGCGTGCTGGATGAGGCGCGGGGCGTGATTGATTTTTTCCACAAGCATCTGTTCGACCATGTCGATGCGCTAAGCGCCCAGGCGTACCTGCGGGTGTGCCACGATATTTGCCATGCCGCGGTAATGTTTGAAGATCAAGCGCAGGTGCTGCGCGCTTATCGCCAGGCAGGCATTCGCGTGGGCAAGGTGCAGATTTCCAGCGCGCTGTGCGTGGCGTGGGATGAGCTGGACGAAGCGGGCCACGCCGAGGCGCTAAAGCAACTGGGCGCGATGGACGAGCCGCGCTACCTGCACCAGACCGTGACGCGCGGCCGCGATGGCGAGCATGTGTTTCATGATGATCTGCCCGCGGCTATGGCAGCGGCTGCGGATGGCGCACCGCCCCGGGGGGAGTGGCGGGTGCACTTTCATGTGCCGATCTTTGCTGACCGTTTGGGCCTATTGGGCACGACGCAGGACGACATCATCCGCTGCATCGAGGCCATCGAGCCCGGGGATGAGGTTCATCATTTCGAGGTGGAGACGTACGCGTGGGGCGTGCTGCCCCCGCGGTGGCGCGCAGCGGATTTGGCTGAGGGGATCGCCCGGGAGATCACCTGGGCGGTGGAGCGTTTGGGCTTCGCCAGCAAGGGGGCGCTGCGTTGAGTTGGCCACGTGGAGGAGCGCGGGCCTGGCTGGAGCTGATGCGGCTGTCCAACCTGCCGACCGTCCTGTCCAACACGCTGGTGGGTTTGGCGCTGGGCAGTCGAGTCAGCGGGGTGGATTGGGCTCAGTGGATCGAGCCGGCTTCATCCTGGCGTCGGTTGGGCGGGTTGATGGGCGAGGGTTGGCCGGTGGTGGTCGCGGGGGTGCTGTTCTATGCGGGCGGGATGATTCTCAATGATGTGGTGGATCGCCATGTGGATCGCCAAGAGCGGCCGCATCGCCCATTGCCTTCGGGGCGCGTGAACGTTGTTGCAGCGGGGGGCGCAGCCGCGGTGATGCTGGTGGTCGGCGTGGCGCTGGCGGCGAGCCTGGGTGCAGCGCCCGGCGTGTGGGCGGTGGGGCTGGCTGCTTTGATCGTCGCGTACAACCTGCTGCATCAGCACACCAGCGGCGCCGCGGTGCTCATGGGCGCGTGCCGGGCGGCGCTTTACCTGATGGCTGCGTCGGTGCTGGCGTCACGATCCGCGGCGCTGCTGCGCGAGGCTGCGCCGCTGGCGGCTTTGCTGGGGCTGTACGTGGTGATGCTGACGATCGTGGCCCGGCGCGAAGCGCGAAGCAGCGGCGATGAAGCAGGCGGGCGTCGGCAGTTGGCGTGGGCGATGGCGATCCTGCCGCTCTTGGGCGCTGCGGTGGTGACGCCCGCGGGCTGGGCGTGGTTCGGAGCAAGCGTCGCAGCAGCAGCGCTGGTGCTGTGGCTGATCGGCGCAGCAAGGCATCTGGATCGCCAACCGCCTGATATCCGTGCTGTGGTGCACGCCCACCTGGCTGGCATCTGCCTCATCGACGCCTACTTTTTGGCGCTAATGGGGATGCCCGCAGCAGTGTTGGCTGCGTGGCTGTGCTTTGGCCTGACGCTTGCGGGGCACCGGCGTATCATGGGGACGTGACGCGTTTGGACCTTGCTGTGCCTTCGCCTCACGGCACAGCGGCGCGACGGGGGGTAAACGCATGGCGCACCCGACAGCGGTCATCAACGTGGTGGGCCTGGACACGGCGCTGCTGGAAGCGGCGCCGCGGCTGCGTCAGCGCGCTGCTGGTGGACGCCTCGTGCGATTGAAGCCCGTGCTGCCCGCGGTCACATGTCCTGTCCAGGCCAGCATGCTCACGGGGCTTGCGCCCAGCGGGCATGGCGTTGTGGCCAACGGGTGGTATCACCGCGAGCTGGCGGAGGTGCACTTCTGGAAGCAATCGAACCGCCTGGTGCGCGGGCAGAAGGTGTGGGAGGCGGCGCGGCTGCGCGACCCGTCGATCACCTGCGCGAACCTGTTCTGGTGGTTCAACATGTATTCGACGGTGGATTATTCGGTGACGCCCCGGCCGATCTATACCGCGGACGGGCGCAAGATCCCCGATTGCTACAGCCAGCCGGCGGAGCTGCGCGATGAATTGCAGGCGAAATTGGGGCAATTCCCGCTGTTCCGGTTCTGGGGGCCCGCGTCGGACATCACGTCGAGCCGGTGGATCGCCCGGGCGGCGCAGCACGTTCACGCCAAGTATCGCCCCACGCTGATGCTGGTCTACCTGCCGCATTTGGATTACGCGCTACAGAAGCTGGGGCCGATGCACGGGGCGATCCCGCGGGCGGTGGCGGAGGTGGACGAGGTGGCGAGCGAGCTGCTGGATTATCTGGATGAGCAGCGGGTGCGGGTGATCGTGGTGAGCGAGTATGGGATCGAGCCGGTTGATGGCGCGGTGATGGTGAATCGCGTGCTGCGCGACGCGGGGTTGCTGCGTGTGCGGCGGGAGCGTGGGCGCGAGCTGCTGGACGCTGGCGCAAGCAGCGCCTTTGCTGTGGCGGACCATCAGGTCGCCCATGTTTATGTGAAGGAGGCCAGGGACATCGAGCGCGTCGCGTCGCTTTGCGCGGGCATCGCGGGCGTGGAGCAGGTGCTGGACCGCCGGGCGCAAAAGGGGCAGGGCATCGACCACGAGCGGTCGGGCGAACTGGTGCTGGTGGCCCAGCAGGGCAGGTGGTTCG
>DASVCG010000447.1:0-10404 GCA_036381755.1 Phycisphaeraceae bacterium
CGCCGCTGCTGCTCCTGGAGCCAGCGCTGGTGGTGCTTGTCGCGCAGCAGCTCCAGGGCTTTGCGCTGCTTGGTGGCTTCCAGCAGATGCTGGCGGGCGGTTTCGATCAGCTTTTCCAACTGCGCCAGCCGCGCGACGATCTGCTGCGCCCGCTGGGCCGCCTGCCCGCTGTAACGGGCGAAGCCGGCGATGCGGTCCAGGTCCACCCGCCCCACCAGCGCTTCGCCTAGCTGCTGCTTGGAGTCGCGGATGGTCTGCTGCATCGCGCGGAGCTGATCGTGCAGGATCATGCGGACGCGCAGGTGCTTGGCCAGCTCGCGCTGACGCTGGTCTTCGACGAGTCGGCGGTACTCCAGCACGCTTTGGTATTGAAAGTGGAAAGCCGTCATGGCGTTCGCATCCTTTTAAACGTCGCGCTGCGGCGGAGCCTCCGCGGGCCTTTCGCTAGCGGGCCGGCTGCACCGGCGGGGTGCGTCGGATCTGGCCTCGCCCCAATTGCTGCCGTGTTTGCTGAATCTGCTGGGCCAGGGCCAGGAGCTGCGCCTGGGTCTTGCTGAAGTCCGCAGCGCCGCGGACCTCGTGCCGGCCTTGCTGAAGGAGCTGGTCCACCGCAGGCTTGCAGGCGATGGCCAGGTCGAAATCGGGGTTGCTGCCGCTGGCATAGGCACCGATGTTGAGCAGATCCTCCACGCGGCGATAGGCGGCCAACACTTTGATCACCTCGCGGCGGGCGGCCTGGTGCTCGCGGCTGGTCACATCGTCAGCAACGCGGCTGATCGAAGCGAGCACGTCCACCGCGGGGAAGTGCCCCTGCTCAGCCAGGGCGCGAGAGAGGACCAGGTGTCCGTCGAGCACGCCGCGGCAGGCGTCGGCGACCGGCTCGTTCATGTCGTCGCCCTCGACCAGCACCGCGTAGAGGCCGGTGATCGAGCCGCGGCTGGTGCGGCCGGAGCGCTCCAGCAACCCGGGCAGCAGGCTGAACACGCTGGGCGGGTAGCCGCGTGTGGCAGGCGGCTCGCCCGCAGCCAAACCCACCTGCCGCTGCGCCTGGCAGAACCGTGTCACCGAGTCCATCACCAGCAGCACGTCCAGGCCCTGATCGCGGAAGTATTCCGCCACGGTGGTGGCCACCAGGGCGGCGCGGATGCGCAATAGCGCCGGCTCGTCGCCGGTGGCGCAGACGACGACGCTGCGCTTGAGGCCTTCGGGCCCCAGGTTGTTGTCGATGAAGTCGCGCACCTCCCTGCCGCGCTCCCCCACCAGGGCCACGACGCTGACATCCGCAGCGGTGTGCCGCGCCATCATGCCCAGCAGCGTCGACTTGCCCACGCCCGGCGCAGCGAACACGCCCATGCGCTGGCCGCGCCCGATCGACACCATCGCATCGACCGCGCGGACGCCGGTCGCCAGCGGCTCGCGGATCAACGGGCGGTCCAGCGGGTCCACCGGGTCCGGGTACAGCGGCCGATGAACCGTCTCGGTCAACGGCCCGGCCCCGTCGATGGGCCGGCCCAGCCCGTCGATCACCCGGCCCAGGAGCGACCGGCCCACGCGCACGTACGGCGCATGCTCCAGCGCGGTGACGCGGTCGCCCTGGCTGATGCCCGTGACGGGCCCCAGCGGCATGACGATTGTCTCCTGGCCGGCGAACCCCACCACCTCGCCATAAAGGCTCGCATTCGCATCGGAAAGCGAACCCGCTGCGGCGCGATTGGCATCCGCGCTTGGCGCGAGCCTCGGCGAATCGACTCCAATGGCTACGGCTCTTGGTTCGATGCGCACCATCGCCCCCACCGGCACGGGCAGGTCCGCCACGTGCACCGCCAGACCGCGCAATTGTGTCACCGTGCCGCGCAATTCCAGCGCAGCAGTGCGGTCGAGAACCTCGACGGCTTGGGCCAAAAGGCTCATCCCATCTTCCATCAGCGAACGCCGTGCCAATGCCCCCGTGTCACCTGATCCACTGCCTCAGCGCTTCGCGCTACTTGGCCGCGAACGGATCACGCCTGCGGCTCATCCCGCGGCCCACCTTGCGATTCATTCTGCGACTGGCCTTGTGACCCTTGGTCATCGGGCGCGCTTTGATCCTGTACTTGCGGCTCCTGCGAAGCGGCTGCGGGCAGGATCGCGTCGATGATCCGCTGAAGCTGCGTCTGGATCGTGGCGTCGATCTGGCCCTGCCCGTAGCTGAGCAGGCAGCCGCCCCGCCCGACGGACTCGTCGTCGACGAGCTGCACGTGCTGCAACTGGCCCAGCGTCGCGGTCAGTTGCGGCAGGGCTTCTTCCAGGAGCGGCCGATCCGCGGGGTGGACGTGCACCTTCACGTCCGTCGGCCGAAGCACGTGCGCCACCGCCTGGCGGAGCTGATCGACCACCACGCTTGGATCGACCTCGATGACGCGGTGCACCAGCTTGCGCGCCAGCTTGAGGGACAGCTCCAGCACCGCCTGCTGCGCTTGGCGCTCCATCTGCTGGCGCTGCTGGTCGAATTGGTTAGCTAATTCCACCCACGACGCCTGGATCTGCTCCAGTTGCTGGCGGGCTTGCTCCAGGGCCTGGGCGTGCCCCTCCTGGCGTCCCAGGGCCAGGCCCTCCTGATAGCCGGCGTCCTTGCCTTCCTGGAACCCCCGGCCGTGGGCTGAGTCGATGATCTGCTGCGCCTGCTGCTGAGCCTGGGCGAGGATCTGCGCCGCCTGCTCCTTGGCCGCTTGTCGCAACTGCCGGGCCTGGCGGTTCAGGTCGCCCAGGTCCAGCACGATGGCCTCCCGGATCAGGGGCCGCGTTTGACTCGCCTTGATCACCGGCATGGCTGGCTCTTGTCGCGCATCGATCGGGCCGGGGTCGTAGGTGCCGCCGCGGCCCGCCGATCAGACGATCATCTCCTTGTCGCCGCCTCGGCCAGCGATGATGATCTCGCCGGCGTCCTCCAGGCGGCGGACCACATCCACGATCCGCTGCTGCGCCGCCTCCACGTCGCTGACCCGCACGGGGCCCATGTACTCCATGTCCTCCTGGATCAGCTTGGCGGCGCGATCGGACATGTTCTTGAAGATCTTCTCCTTGAGCTCGGGGCTGGCGGTCTTGAGCGCCAGCGCCAGCTCGTCGTTGTCCACCTCCTTGAGCACCGCCTGGATGCCCTTGTCGTTGACCAGGAGGATGTCCTCGAAGACGAACATCAGCCGGCGGATCTCCTCGACCAGGTCCGGGTCCTCCGCCTCCAGACCCTCCATGATGCTCTTCTCCGTGGTGCGGTCGACGAGGTTGAGCATCTCCGCGACGGTATCGACCCCGCCGATCTTCTCGAAGGACTGCGTGAGCATGTTGGCCAGGCGCGCTTCCAACCCACGCTCCACCTCGGTGATCACCTCGGGGTTGGTCTGCTCCATGTTGGCGACGCGCTTGACCACCTCGATCTGCTTGGGCGTGGGCAGGCCGGCAAGGATCTCCGAGGCCTTGTGGTGGGGCAGGTGGCTGACGATGAGGGCGATGGTCTGCGGGTGCTCGTCCTGGATGAAGGTGAGCAGGTTGGTGGATTCGGCCTTCTGAAGAAACGAGAACGGCGTCTTGCGCACCTGGGTCTGGATCTGCTGGAGGATGCGGTCGGCCTCTTTGGGGTCCAGGCTTTTGACCAGGAGCGACCGGGCGTGCTCCAGGCCGCCCTCGCTGGCCCAGTTCTGGGCGACGGCCATGTGGTAGAACTCTTCCAGCACGCGGTCGCGCACCGACTTGGACACCTCGCCCAGGCTGGCCAGCTCGCGGGTGACTTCCTCGACGGCCCTGGGGGGCAGGCGCTTGAGCAGGATGGCCGCGGCGTCCTCATCCAGCGCCAAGAGCAGGATCGCTGCCTTGCGGACGCCGCTAAGCTCCTGGGTGGACGAGTTGGCCTGCTGCTCGGCTCGTGCCATGGGTTCTTGTGATTCGCGAGTCTGCGCCTCCCGCTGCGTTGGGGGGCGCGTGCTGGTTTACTCTTCGGTTCGGACCCACTTGCCCAGGAGGCCGCCGGCCTCGTGGGGGTTGGCCTTGATCAGCTCGCTGATCTGCTGGGCGATCTTGCGGCTGCGCAGGTCGTCCTCGCCCAGCTCGACGCCGGCCAGGGGCGCCTCGCTCTCCTCAGCCTCGCCCACCAGGTCCTCATCAGCCACCAGCGTGGGGGGCAGCCCGGCCAATTCCTCGACGCTGGGCAAAGGCTCAGGCCGCGTGGCGGAGCGGACCATCCAGAGCATCATCGCCAGGGCGACCATCGCCAGCGCGCCCAGGCTCAGCGTGGTGGGGTTGAGCCAGTCCGCGGCGAGCATGGCGGTCACGCCGCCCGCGGTCGCCGGCGCCGCGGGGGGCATCAGCGTTTCGTCGGGGATCATGTGCACGCGGACCACGCCCGGCGCCTCAGCCTGGATCAGCGGCTCGACCTGCGCCTGGATCTGAGCCAACTGCGCGTTGACGACGGGCTGAATCGCCTGATCGGTGATCGCTTGCTGGCCCTGCTGGCCTTGCTGGTTCTGCGAAGGGTTGGCGGCCTGGTAGATCTGCACGAAATACCGCCGGGGGACGTTGATGGTGACGTTGATCTGCTCGGGCTGATGGCCGACGGTTTTGCGGTGCACCTCGCGCGTCAGGGGCGGATCGTTGAAGGTGGTTTCGGTGCGTTCGATCTTTTCCTCGGTGCCCGCGCCCGAGCTGCCGGGGATCTCCAGGCCGGTGTTGGGCCTGGCGCCGGGCTCAGCGGCCGGGCTGACCTCCCTGCGGGAGATGGACTCGGTCATCTCGTTGACCAGCGGCTGGTTTTTCTGTCGCTCCCAGGTGACCTCCTGCTGGCTTTGCACCGGGTCCACCTGCACGTTCACCGCCACGATCACGCCGGGGATGTAGCTGAGCACGCCGTTGATCTTTTCGCGGTAGTAAGACTCCAGGCGGTGGATCAATTCCAGCGTCTGGGTGGGCAGCACGTCGTCCTCGTCCTCGATGGTGCGCGTGCGGCCGTGGTTGGCGTCGGTGACCGAGACGTTCTGGGGCGTCATCTCCGCGACGGAGCTGGCCACCAGGCGGGCGACCGAATCGACGAGGGTGTCGGAGACACGGCCGCCGCCTTCCATCCAGATCGTCACCGAGGCGCTGGGCCGCACGTAGGCGGCGCCGAAGCCCTGGTCGCGCGGCATGGAGAGGATGACGCTGGCGGCGCGGACCCCTTTCATTTTCGAGATGATCTGGCTGAGCACCTGCTGCTTGGCGATCAGGTAATCCCGCTCGCTTTGGCGGGTGGTCTGCCAGGGCGACTGGCGGGCGATCAGCTCGTTGAAGGCCTCCGCGGCGTTGGGGCTGAGCAGCTCGCTCTCCACGAGCACGACCAGGGCCTCGTCGCGCTGGCTCACCGGCACCAGGATCTGGCTGCCCTCGCGTCGGGCGTCGATGCCGCTGCGCACGAGCCGGGCGAGCACCTCCTCCGACCGCCCGCCGGCGAACGCCCCGATGGCCACGCGCTGCGGCTGGCCCGCCACGATCACCGCGATGCCCACCAGCAAGAGCCCCAGCGCCAGCGTGGTGGCGATCGCCCACTTCTGGCTGCCCGAGAGCCCCTCTAGCTGTGCGCGGACGCGCGTCCAGGATTGACTGAGCCACTCCACGTCTGGGCCTCCTTGCCTCCACGTGCCCCCTGCCGGGGACTGCACCCCTCAGGCGCTCCAAGCGGGGCCTCCTGCCCCGCGATTCACACCCACCGGCGATTCCTCTTCCGCCCCCAGCATCACACCCGGATCTGCTTAACCTCCTCGTAGGCGTCCATCATCTTGTTGCGCACCTGGAGCAGCATCTGAAACGCGATGTCCGCCTTCTGCTTGGCGATCAGCACCGCGTCCATGTCGTCCCGCTTGCCGCTGACCAGGTCCTCGATGGCCATCTCCGCGTCCTGCTGGAGGCGGTTGACCTGCTCCAACTGCTTCATCAGCACGTCCTTGAAGCTCACCGAGGGCTGCTGGCCCGGGTGCGTCGGCCGGGCGGGCCTGGGCCCGCCAAGGGCGCTTGTCGAAGGGATCAACCCCAGTGGATCAGTCATCGCTCAATCCCAGGATGCGTCAACTTCGGTCCGCCGATCTTCCCCACGGATTCATGCGAGCAACCGCAGGCTCGCCTGTATCATCGACTTGGTCGCCTCCGCAGCGACGATGTTGGCCTCGTAGGCGCGGCTGGCCTCCAGGGCGTTGATCTGCTCCATCGTCGGGTCGATGTTGGGGTAATACACATAACCGTTGGCGTCGGCGTGAGGATGGCCCGGCTCGTAGACGGGCCGCAGGGGCGAATCGTCGATGAGAATCCTGGCCACGTGCACGCCCGAGGCGTTGCCCGTGGTCGGATCGCCCGGCGCGAACACCGGCACGCGGCGGCGGTACGGCGAGTAGTTCCCCTGGGCGTCGTAGATCGAGTTGGCGTTGGCCAGGTTCGCGGCGATCGTCTCCAGCCGCACCCGCTGCGCCACCAGCGCCGACGTTGAAGTATCCAGCACGCCGAACATGAGCACTCCCTTGCAATCGCTTCCTTAATATACGGGATTCCCATCCCGCCTCATCCCGACGCCTCCGCGCCGCGGGCTAGATCCGCTCGCGGATCGCCAGCTTCAGCATATCGAATTCGCTCGCGAGCATCTGGATGCCCGCGTTGTGCGCCATGGTGTTCTCCGCCAGGTCCTGCATGAGCCGTTCCAGGTCGCGGTTGTTCTGATCATGGAAGAGGATGTTCTCGTTCCGCGGCGAGGGCTTGACCTGCAAGCCGTTAGGCTCGAATCGCAACTGGCGGGTGGAGCGGATCTCCAGCGGGCCGCTCAAGGGCGCCGGCCGCTTGCGCCGCTTGTCGATCGCCTCCCGCATCGCGGCCTGGAAGGATTTGGGATCCAGGTCGACGGGCTTGAAGTAAGGCGTGGAGAGGTTGGCGATGTTGTGCGTCAGCAGGCGATGGCGGGCGGTGGTGAACTGGACCAACCGCTCCAGCGCCGGCATCGCCCCATCATGGAATAGCCCTTGGATCACCGCGTTCCCCTGCGTTCGCTGGCCACCAACCCCCGCGCGGGGCAATTGCTGTGCCGCGCCCGCGTGGGCCTGTTTTTCCACAGCGAGCCGCCTAGGCCCGCCCCTTCACCCGTTATCGGACGCGCAAAACCTGCGCTTGAGTCAGCCGTTTTTGCGCGATCCATCCAAGCCATCGCTCCGGCCCTCCAGCCCTCACAGCGATTGCGCCACCAGGTTCTGCTCCTTCCACTTCTTGAGCTTGAGCCCCAGCGTCCGCACGCCGATGCCCAGCGCCTGGGCGGTGCGCTGGCGGTTCCCGTTGAACTGGCCCAGCGTGCGGATGATCTGCTCGCGCTCGATCTCCTCCAGCTTGCGGACATGGACCTGCGCAAGCGGAGCCGGGGCCGGGGCCATCGCCATCGGCGGAGTCATCGCCATCGCTGGGGCTGTCGGCTGCGTCGGCGTCACAGCGGGCGGGTTGCCCCCGATCAGCCAGGGCTGGATCAGGCCCGCCTTGATCAGCGGGCCCTTGCTGAGCACGCTGGCCCGCTCGCAGATGTTCTGGAGCTCGCGCACGTTGCCGGGCCAGGGGTACTGCTGCATCAGCGCCAGCGCCTCGTCATCGAACTTCTTGGGCGCCCGCCCCTCGCGCAGGGCCACCTTCATCAGGAAGTGCTCCGCCAATAGCGGCACGTCCTCCAGGCGGTCGCGCAAGGGGGGCAGGTGGATCGGCAGGACGTTGAGGCGGTAGAACAAGTCCTGGCGGAACTCGCCGCGGGCGATGCTCTGAGCCAGGTCGCGGTTGGTCGTGGCGATCACGCGCACGTCCACCTGGAGCGTCAGGCTCGACCCGACGCGCTCGAACTGCCCCTCCTGGAGCACGCGCAGCAGCTTGGCCTGCAATTCGGGGGTGATCTCGCTGATCTCGTCCAGCAGCAGCGTCCCGCCATCAGCCAGCTCGAACCGCCCCTTGCGCAGTTGATCAGCGCCGGTGAAGGCGCCTTTCTCGTGGCCGAACAGCTCGCTCTCGAGCAGATTGCTCGAAAGTGCCGCGCAGTTGAGGCAGAGCATCAGATGGTCGCGCCGCGGGCTGTGCGCGTGGATCGTCCGCGCCACGACCTCCTTGCCGGTGCCCGATTCGCCGCTGATGAGCACCGTGCCGTGCGAGTTGGCGATCTGGTGGATCTGCTGGGCGATCCGCCGCATGGCCGGGGATTGGCCGATGAGGGCCGGCGTCTGCTCCTGGTGCGAAACGCCCTGGGTCTTGAGCGCTGCGTTCTCCCGCACCAGTCGGCGGTGCTCGACCGCCCGGCGGACGACCATGACCAGTTGGTCGCCCTCGAAGGGTTTTTGGATGAAGTCGAAGGCCCCCTGCTTCATGGCGCGGACCGCGTCGCCCACCGTGCCATAGGCGGTCATGAGGATCACGGGCAGTTGATCGTCAGCCTGGCGCAAGCGCGTGAGCAGCTCCAGCCCGTCCATCTCGGGCATCTTCAGATCGGTGACGACCGCAGCGGGCCGGTGACGGGTCACCAGCTCCATTGCTGTGTTGCCGTCAGCAGCGGCGACCACGACGTAGCCGGCACGCTGAAGAATCGCGCCGACGCTGTCGCGCATCATCTGCTTGTCGTCCACCACCAGAACCTTGGCGCTCATCATGCAGCGGAGCCTCCCTGCTCGGAATCCTGATCCTTGACCGGCGCAGCGGCGTCGTGGGGCGCGGGGGGCAGATTCAACCGGAATACCGCCCCGGCGTCGTTGTGCACCGCGATCGCCCCGCCATGCGCGTCCACGATGCGGTGCACGATGGCCAGGCCCAGGCCCGTGCCGGTGCTGCGCGTGGTGAAAAAGGGGTTGAAGATGCGGTCGATGTCCGGGTGGGCGATGCCCGGGCCGGTGTCGCGCACCTCCAGGATGACAGCGGCCTCCTCCCGATCGGCTGACAGCGTCAGCACGCGCCGCGGACTGGCGGCCATCGCATCCACCGCGTTGCGGACGAGGTTGAGCAGCGCCTGGTGCAGCAGGTTCGGATCGGCCCAGACGATCAAGCCCGGCGGGTGGTGGATCTCCACCTGGACCTGCGCCGCCTCGATCGCTGGGCGGTGCGCCTCGACCACGCGGCGCAGCACCTCGTCCGCGGGCACCGCACAGGGCCTGGGCTGAACCTCGCGAGCGAAGCTGAGCACATCATGAACGATGGCGTTGAGCCCGCTCACCGCGGAGGCGATCTTGCGCACGTTCTCCAAAGCGGTCTGCGCCCGGGGCGGCTGCGCATCCAAATCCTGGGCGATCATCTCCGCGTAAAGCTGGATCGCCCCCAGCGGGTTGCGGATCTCGTGCGCGATGCCCGCGGCCATCTCGCCCAGTGCTGACAGACGCTTGGACCGCTGAAGCTGGGCGTTGGTGCTGGCCAGCTCGCGGCGCAGGCGGTCCACCTGCGCCTTGAGCCGCTCGTGGCTGCGCTGAAGGTTCTGCGTGACGCGGTTGTAGGCGCGGATGACCTGGGCCAGCTCATCCTGGGGCACAGGCGGCGTGGTCACCGCAGCGGGTTGTGGCGCCCGAGCGGTCATGGTCAGCCTCGGTGGTCCATGAATCGCGGCGTCGCCTGCCCCGGCGCAGCACGGTAGGCCCGCACCGCCTGCCCGGTCTGGGCGACGTGCCCAAGCTCGCTGGTGATCCGCTGCTTGGCCCGCTGGAGCCGCTGACGGTCGTGCTCGTCCTGGTCGATGATCGCTGACAGCAGCGACTCCACCTCGTCTACTAACCGGTTGACGCGGTCGCGCTGCTCCTGGACCAGGGTCTGGGAGAGGCGAGGCCAGTCCTGGCGAAGCTGCGCAGCCTGGTCCTGGAGCTGCCCCAGCCGCTCCACCAGCCCCTGACGCTGGGTGAGCACCTCCAATAGCTGCTCGGTCTGGCCCGTGTCGATCAGCGTCGCCTGCCTGCCGCTCAGGTCCTTGAGCTGGCGGTAAAGGTCGCGCTGCTGCTCCAGCGCATCAACCAACGCCGCAGCGGAGCTGGATGTCGAAAAAGGGGAAGAAGCGTCGGTCATCCTTGACCTTTCCTGAATGAGGGCCGGCATCCTGCCAGCGAGGCCCGACGGGCAACCGCCCGCTGGGGCCTGTGCAATCATCATCGGCCGATTCGGCCGCAGCGGTTGAGTCGTCAGCCAACCCGCCCCCCAACGCCCAGCCCGGATGGCTCCTCCCCCTGCCCTGTTCGGGGATTCCGGGGGCTCCCCCATTGAGGAAGAGGATTTTTGTTTTTCTGCCCTCTCCCCCATCGGAGGAGGTTTTTTTCTGACCTCTCCCCCACAAGCGGGGAGAGGGCTAAATAATTAGGAACCTGCAATCCTTAATCTCTCTTATCTTTCTCTGTGCCTCCCTGGCTTACCTTTTCCTGCCCCCTGCCGTCT
>DASVCG010000448.1:0-2492 GCA_036381755.1 Phycisphaeraceae bacterium
AACTACATCATGGGCTCGCGGCTGGCGTACGGGATGGCCAGGCAGGGCCTGCTGCCGGCGTTTCTGGGCAGGCTCCACGCATCCCGCCGCACGCCCCACACAGCGATCCTGATCCTGGCGGGCATCGTGCTGGTCCTGGCGCTGTCGGGCAACGTGAAGGACTTGGGCAAAGCCACGAGCCTGCTGCTTCTGGCCTCATTCGCGGTGGTCAACGCCTCACTGCTGGTGCTTCAGCGCCGGCCGGGCGAGCCGCGAGGCGGGTTCGAGGTGCCCTGGCTCGTCCCGGCGGGGGGCATCCTGGTGTGCCTGGCGATGATCGGCAATGAGCTCATCGTGGCCGTCCGCGGCGGGCGCACACGGCCGCTGATCATCGCGGGCATCATCGTCATAGGCATCTTCGTGCTTTACGGGCTGATGCGGCCGCGCAACAACACCGAGGCCCAAGCCGCTGTGCCCCAGGACCCGGCCTGACCCCCAGGCAACCTGCCCAGCCCCGCCCAGCCATGCAGCGAGGCGCTGGGGCAGGCAGCGCAAAGCCCGCCCCAAAGCCCCGCAAGCAGGCGGAGGCCGCGGTGATGGAGGGGTGGGGCCGTTCTTGGCCGATGCGCCTGGTCCGGGTACGATGGATGCCCTGCCTGACCTGGGCCGGGCAATCAACCCGCCATGAGGCCGCCCGTAATGATCGTGGACGTTCACACCCGGATCTGGGAATCGACGGAGCAGCTTGGCGGCATCGCCGACCACCTGCGCCGCCGCTGCATCGAGCCGTGGGAGCGCCCCCGCGCTTCTGCCACGGACCACGAAGAGGCGATGAAGCCGGTGAACAACGCCCTGGTCCTGGGCCTGGAGAGCCGGCTGCTGCGTGCCTCGATCCCCGCGGAGAAGGTGGCGCAGTACGTCAGCCAGCAGCCGGACAAGGCGGTTGGCTTTGCCGGCATCGACCCGACCGCGGGGCACCCGGTCCGTCAGCTCGACCGTGCTTTGCAATTAGGCCTGCGGGGCGTGGTGCTCAGCCCCGCTGCTCAGGGCTTCCACCCCGCTGACACCCGCGCCATGGCGCTTTACGAGGCCTGCCAGGCCCGGCGCGTGCCGATCATCTTCGAAACCGGCGTCTACCTGGCCAGCCAGACGCGGATGGAGTTCGGCCAGCCGGCCCTGCTGGATGAGGTGCTCCGCACATTTGCCGACCTGAAGGTCATCATCACCTCGCTGGGCCTGCCCTGGATCGACCAGACCTTCGCGCTCATCAGCCGCCACCCCGGCTGCTACGCTGAGCTGTCCGGGCTGATTCAGCGGCCCTGGCAGCTATACAACGCGCTGGTCCACGCGCATCAGGACGGGGTGATCGACCGCCTGCTGCTGGGCAGCGGCTTTCCCTTCTGCACGCCCGAGAAAGCCATCGCCGCGATCTATTCGGTCAACACGTTCGCCCAGGGCACCCCCCTGCCCAACGTGCCGCGCGAGCAGTTGCGGTCCATCGTCGAGCGTGACGCGCTGGCGTGCCTGGGGCTGGTGACGCCCTCAGCCCCGCCCGCGGCCAATCAACGCCCCGCTCAGACGCCGCCCAGCAGCGAGGCTCCCTCAGCCCGCCCCGCCTTGATCGAGGGGGCCCGGCCATGAGGCGGCGTCCGCAGGCGATGAAGCGAATCTGGCTGCCCGTCGTCCTGGCTGTGCTGGCATGCAGCGGCATGGGAGGCTGCGGCCTGGTGGGCGGCTCCAAGGGCAAGTTGACAATCAGCAGCCTTGTCCACCCCCAAACGCGGCTGGCCGGCCAGTTCGAGCATGGCATCTACGGCTGCCACGACGACGACAGCCTCATCATCATCCTCTACGACGGCCCAGCGGATCGGCCCACGCAGGCGGCGACCATCCGGATGTTCTGGCGGCCGCGGGTCGGACGCACCCCCATCGCCTCCACCGCCACCAACGCCACCATCCAATACCTGCTCTTCGCCCGTGCCGACGGCCCCGAGCCGGCGGAAGAGGTGGGGGTCTACAGCGGCGCGGGGTACCTGTTCCCCCAAACCACGCCCGGCCAGCCTGTGTTCCGCGCTTCGCTGTGGCAGGCGGCGCTGCGATTAAGCGATTGCAGCCCCGGCTTTGAGGACCTGCTGGGCCCCTCCAGGCTGCAAGGCGATCTGACCGTCCGCCGCGACGACACCGCGGTCCGCGAAATGCTCGACCGCCTCAACACCCTGACGTCGCAGCAGTTGGGATACCCCCGCCTCGTTCAAAAAGAGAATGGCGAACTGCCGATCGGCGATTTGTGATTGGTGATTTTCCGCTCACGGGCGATCGCCGTCGCTTCCCAATCGCCGATCATCCATCACGCATTTCCGCCCCGGCCCCGTCACGATTCCTGATCGTGCGTGTCGATGTCGATCTGGCTGTGCACGTGCTCGGTGGCTTCGGGCGTGGTGAGCACCTTGTAGATGCACCAGCCCGTCAAGCTGGTCACGAAGCCCACCGACGCAAGCATGATGATCCAGCCG
>DASVCG010000449.1:0-3310 GCA_036381755.1 Phycisphaeraceae bacterium
TGCGCCTTGATGCCGACGCACGCCTCGATCTCCCGCGCCGTAAGGCCGGGCATCGCCGCGACCACCTCCAGGCACCGCGTGCGCTGGCTGGAGGCCGAGCCGCTGGCCTCGGCCTCGTGCCCTGCCAGCCCTGAGGTGGGCGGGTCGGTGTTGCGGTGGTTGGGGTTCATCGTGTGCGTCCTGAGTCGCTTGGGCTTCATGGGGTCACGTCCGTGGTCGCTGGCCAGCAACACCTGCGAAATGACAGGCGCGGGAGTCGAACCCGCGTCCGCACGACGTCGGCTTATGAGGCCCGCCATGCGGATCACCCGACCTGCCAGCCCCCGGAAAAAGCGCCCGGGCGGTTGCGGAGAAATCCGGAGCCGGCTTGCCGCCCTCATCCCGAGGGCCGGCCAAGGCGTCCGTGCCATTGCGGCACACGGCTTCCGGGGCAATCCGCCCGGGCGCGAGAAGGGCT
Source organism: Phycisphaeraceae bacterium (assembly GCA_036381755.1). Classification (GTDB taxonomy): domain Bacteria; phylum Planctomycetota; class Phycisphaerae; order Phycisphaerales; family Phycisphaeraceae; genus DASVCG01. Next base: position 458 of record DASVCG010000449.1, read on the forward strand.
ATGCGACTTCCATCACGCGGATGTCCTCGTAACCCGTGGGGAACGCATCGATCTCCCAGGCCTTGCGCAGGCGTGCGATCGCCGCCTCGTTCTCCTGGCGTGCGATCGCCAGCGTGTTGTCGCTGACCTGCCACACGCCGCAGCGGAAAGGCTCGGCCTTTTCGATCGCGACCAGGTAGACCGGCACGTACTCGTCGATCACCTCGGCGAGCACCGCCTGATAGAAGGCGAGCTGGTTGTGGTAGCGCCGGCGCTTGGTTTCGTTCTCGAACCAGGTCAGGTCGGCCGTGGTCTTGAGGTCCACGATGCCGCGATGCGGATGAACCCAGTCGATGCGGATCTGGCACGGGGTGCCGCAGTACTCGGTCCGCACCACACCTTCCGAGCGCCCGTAGAGCAGCAGATCCACGGCCTCGTTATTCATGGCCACACCCGCAGCCATCTGCTCGATCAGTTCCACCTGCTCATGGCTGAGCACCGGCTTGCCTTGGGCTTCCGCCCACTCAGCAAAGGCCTTGGTGTTCGAACCGAAGGGTTTGCCGGTCCTGGGATTGACCGGCCCGCCAAGGGCGAACTGCGCCTCGTAGGCGTCGCGGCCCTCGAGGATGCGCACATGCGCGGCCCGGCCGACCAGCAGCGCCGGCGTGTCGCCGTCCCGGATCAGCCCCATCTGTTTCTTGCGGTAGAGCCACGGGCAGGCCATGAAGTCGAGCAATTGGTGGCTGCTCAGGTACTCACTCGATTTCGCGTGGTACTCCTCAGCCGACTCGGTGGTGAGCGCGCCAAAGTCGATGAACAAACTGTCATTGGCGTTCAGCGTCATTGCTGTGTCCTTCCACCTTTGTCTTTTTGCAGGTAGCACGCTTTTTTTGCGTGCGATGTCAGAAATCTGAAAAGCACTCGCTGGCGGCCAGATGACGGGCGATCCGTTTCATGGCCCGCGTGACGGTGGAAGGAGCGACGCCCAACTGCCTGGAGGCGCTGGATGGCGTGTGGCCGGCAATCAACAGATTGCAGATCTGCTGTTCGAGATCCGGCAGGTCGCGCAGGACGTGATCAAGAGCGTCACTCAGATCGACGCTGCGATGCGGGTTTTCGCCTACGGGATCGACGATCAGAAGATCAAGCCCCGGCTCCACATCGTCGAAACCGACGACATCGATCGTGTTTCCAAGGCCCTCGCGGATACGCATCAACCGGCGGACATGGTGCTTGTATCGCCGGTTGATCACCATCCGCACGTACCGGTGAAGCAGGCACTTTTCGGGGTCGTACACTTGTCGCGCCTGCAGAATTGCGACGCAGAAATCCTGCCTCAGGTCATCGCCGTCAGCTCGGCTCAGGCCGAACTTGCGACGCAGGCGCGTGACGGAGCCGTCGATGCGCCGCAGTACCTGCGGGGTGAAGAACAGGTCAGACGCGGGGAGGTCGGCTTTGGCAGCCATCTGCAATCTCCTGGAACGGAGGTGTCGAAACGCGACCCACGGCGGGTCGCACCGACCTCCGAGCCAGTTGCAGATGGCGGCGCAAAAACTTTTGTGATCGCTGCAAGCCAAGAGAGGTCAGCAGCTTGCGCGCACAAAAAATGCGATTGCAGTTGCAGCGAATCGCCGTAACTGCAATCGCAGGCGCAGGAAAAAGGCGGCTCAGCGCCGCCGTTCGTACTTCATGACCGCTTCAAGCGAGCCTGCCATGTCCCACAGCAGCTTCAGCAGCTTCGCACGCGGGTCGTTCAGGCAGCGGGACACGCCAGACGTGGCCAGGCCGGTGCGCTTGGCGAGCTCTTTCTGCTTGAGCCGCGGCAGAAGAGCGGGCTCCAAGCCTCGATCGATCAGCGAGTGGGCGTGGTCGCGGGCGGCGAGCAGGTGGGCCTCTACCTCCTTCTCCAGCTTCTCAATGGATGCCGCCCGCCTGGCGCGCATCGGCATGGGCTTCCGGTTCTGGTAGTTGCTCGCCAGTGTCAGCTTGGCGTGCCGGCACAAGGCTTCGAGATACTCGTGCCACTGCTCGCCCGTAACCAGGGCCGTGCCGTCAGCCGTGATAATCTCATCCAGCGGGGCGACGACGCACTTGTACCGTTCACAGAACGCCTGCACGCCATCAGGCCAGTGTTCCCGCGTCGGCGTAAGCACCAGCGTCGGCCTGGAGGCGGTGGTGACCAGCGGGTGGATGAATTCGCGGGCCTGCCGAACGCTGGTCACGCGGACGAGCGTGGCGGGGAACGCCGCCCCGGGCTTGGGCTCCCAGTGCCCGATCGGCAGCACGGATAGCTTGCCCTCCAGCGAGACGCGCGACGTCGCCAGCTCCAGCGCCTGGGCGAGGGCTGTGCGGAGCCGTCTGAAATCCACAGCAAACACCGCCAGATCGCTGCTGGTGAGCTCGATCCGCGTGCCTTCACCTTCCGTGCAGACCGCCACGACCGAGCCGTCGCGGTGACGCACGACGCGCAGCGGCAGCCCGTGCGGCCTCGGATTCGGGTACGACGTCGCCGTCTTCCCGGCCGGCTGCAGCAGCGGACGAATCACGTCGAAGCAGGAGCCGAGCCGCTCCCGCCATTCGTTCAGCACCGCCTCCGGGCGCGGCCGGGCATCAAGAAATCGCCAGAACGGCGTCAGACTCGGCATCGTCCCTGCTCGCCTCCATCCGGATGAAACCCCGCTCGATCATCCAGCGGTTGAGCAGGTCGCTGTCCGACTCGCGGTCAAAGATCGTCACGTTCGGCGGGCGGATGACTACCGTCCTGGGGCGGAGCGCGCCGGAGAACTTCACCTTGAAGCTGGCCCGCAGCAGCGTCGCCCCGGCGGGAACGACACGATCGATGTCGTCCATCGCCGCGAACACGTCGTCCGCCTT
>DASVCG010000450.1:0-13242 GCA_036381755.1 Phycisphaeraceae bacterium
CGTCGCGATGACCGCCGTGGCGATGACGGAGGCGATGGTGGAATCGGACATGGCAGCGGCGGTTTCGTCGTTCTCGATCACGTCGATGCCTGTCAGGCCCATCTCCACGTCCGGGTGTCGCGCGCCCACCTGCGCCATGACCTGCCGAACCGAATCGATAGCCGTCTCAAAGGCGCTGATCGCCTGGCGGTCCTCGCGCGGCCGGACGCGCAGGATGAGAAACCGCCCGTTGTCGGTCGTCAGGTACTGCCAGGGCGCCGGCTCGCCCTCGATCAGCCTCATCAAATCCATCGGCTGCTCAGCGGGCGTCTGCATCCGCTGCGTGAAGGCGTCCAGCAGCAACTGAAACTGCTCCAGGTCCTGCGCCGTGGGCTGCGTGGAGGCGGCCTGGCCGCCCGGCTGGCGCATCTGCTCGACGGCCTGCTGGATCAGCGCCTGGGGCGTGGGGCTGGTCAGCAGCGGGCGGGCCTGGGCGGCTTGCTCCAGCCGCTGGCGGAACTGGTCCATCGGCAGCAGCCTCGCAGCGCGGGGCTGGGCCTGCGATGGATCGAACCGCCACAGCACGTCCAGCACCTCCTCCTGACGCTGCAGCTCTTCGCCCAGCTCATCCGCCAGTAAAACGGCCTTGCGGGCCTGATCGGGATTGGGCTTGCCGTCGCGGTAGGTATCGATGGCGATGGTGAAGTCGGAGTTGCCGGTGAACGTCTGCGTCCAGCGGATGAACCGCTGGTTCCAGGGCAGGTTCGGGTCGATCAGGTCATTGCGGTTGGACTGGAAGCGGAGCTGGCCGACGGTAACCGCGATCGCCGCCAGGGCCAGGGCCGTGGCAATCAGCACCACCCAGCCCGCCCTGCGGCTGATCAATCCCGCCCACCCGCCAAGCAAGCGCTGACGCAGATACTCGTGCATGGAGCCGAAGATCGTAAAACTCCGAGCCTTGGGGAGCAATTCCACGCAGCAGGCCGTCAGCCTTCGCTCCGCTTAAGAGGCAATCCGGCTCCACTCATTTAAAAATATTAGCTCCGCCGTTGGCCCGGTTTCGATCTCTTAAACTTTACATTCTGCGGGCATTTAAGCGGGCATCCCCCGCGCTTGGAGCCGCGATCCGGGCCGCGATTAGGGCTTGCGTTAACCCGCCTTGCGTTAACCCACGTCGATCAGCCCCAGCGACTGGCCGTACTGCTGGAGCAGCACCCGGCGAAGGTTCTGATGGGCCGGGTCGTTCAGGGAAGGGTCGTCCTGGATGATCTGCTGGGCGTCCCGCCGGGCCAGCATCAGCAGGTCCATGTCCTGGGGCACCTGCGCCACACGCAAGGGCGGCAGGCCGTGCTGCCGCGTCCCGAAAAACTCGCCCATCCCCCGGATTTCCAAGTCCATCTCAGCGATCTTGAAGCCGTCCGAGGTCGAAACAATCGCATGCAGCCGCTGCTGCGCCTCCTCCGTGGCCGGCTCAGCGATGAAGACGCAAAGGCTGGTCGGGCCTCCCCCGCCCCGGCCCACCCGGCCGCGAAGCTGGTGAAGCTGCGCCAGCCCGAAGCGCTCCGCATGCTCGATCACCATCACCGTCGCGTTGGGCACATCCACGCCCACCTCGATCACCGTCGTGGCCACCAGCACGTGAATAAGGCCGCGGCGGAAGCGGTCCATGATCCTCTCGCGCGTCTGCCGCTTGAGCCGCCCGTGCACCGCCGCCACGTTAAAGCCGTGGTAGAACTTGTCCTGGAGCAGCTTCGCGTGCTCGCGCACGGTTTTGAGCTGGGCAGCGGTCTCGTGGCCCGCCGGGTCGATCGCCGGCACGACGACGTACGCCTGCTCGCCGCGCTCCAGCCGCGTGCGGATGTAACGGTAGACCTCATCAGCCTTTTCCGGGCTGACCAGTCGGCTGACCACCGGCTTGCGTCCGGGCGGGGACTGGCGGATCGTGGACACCTCCAGGTCGCCAAAGAGCGTCAGGCTCAGCGTGCGCGGGATGGGCGTGGCGGTCATCACGAGGTGATGCGGCACGCGCCGCCGATCCTGCTCCTCCGCCCCGGCCTTGCCGTCCATGCGGAAGGCCGCCCGCTGCTGAACCCCGAAGCGGTGCTGCTCGTCGATCACCACCACCGCCAGATCCCCAAACCGCACCGACTCGGTCAATAGCGCATGCGTGCCCACCACCAGGTCCACCTGGCCCGTGGCGATCCGCTCCAATAGCGCTGCACGTGCAGCCGAGTTCGCAGGCGGCTGCGTGCCCGTCAATAGCGCCAGCCTCACCTGCGAGCCTTCCAGCATTCGGCCGATCGAGCCAAAGTGCTGCTCCGCCAGCAGTTCCGTCGGCGCCATCAAAGCGCCCTGCTTGTTGTTGGCCACCGCCACCAGAAGGGCGTACAGCGCCACCGCGGTCTTGCCCGAGCCCACGTCGCCCTGAAGCAGGCGGTTCATCGGCCGCGGGCGAGCCAGATCCTGGGCGATCTCCTGCACCACCTGCTCCTGCCAGGGGGTCAGGGGGAAGGGGAATCGGGCCAGGATGTGCTGATGGATGGCCTCGTTGTGCTTGAGGGCCGGTGCGGTCAGGTGATGCTCGACGTAAGCGCGCTTGACGGCGATGCCCAATTGCAGCAGGAGCAGCTCGTTATACGCCAGTCGTCTGCGGGCGGCCTGGGCCTGGTCCATCGTCCGGGGCTGATGGGCCATCTGGTACGCGCTGGCCAGGTCGGGCATGGCGTGCCGCTGGACGAAATCCGCCGGCAGGGGGTCGATGACGCGCGGCAAGGCCAGGGGCAGGGCCTGGGCGATCAGCCGCTCAAGCACCGCGGAGGGCAGATCCTCCGTTGCCGGGTAGATCGGGCGAAGCCGCTCCTCCTGGGCCGGGACGGCTTCTGGGTCCTCCAGCGGCTCCCAGCGGGGGTTGACCATCTGCGGGTAGCCCCCGAACGCGGTGACCTTGCCCTGCACGCGGATGGTCAGGCCCGGCACGATCCTGTCGCGCAGGTAGGGGGCGTTGAACCAGGTCAGCCGCAGTCGGCCGGTGGCGTCCTCCAATGTCGCCTCCAGCCTGCCGCGCCTGCCCCGGCCCAAGGGCGTCACCCACCGCGACGCAGCGACCATCCCCCTTGCCGAGCCCACCAGGCCCACCTGGAGCCGCCCGATCGCGTCCTCCGCCGATTCGTATTGGTAACGCATCGGCAGATGGCGGATCAGGTCGCTGAGGGTCTGGATGCCCAGCCGCTTGAGCAGCCGCGCTCGCTGCGCGCCCACCCCCGGCAACTCGGTGACGGGGCTGGCCAGACGCAGCGGGGCAGAATCATGGACCGCCGGCTCGGGCATAGCCTTTGATCTTACCGGCCAGCCACAGCCAGGCGACAGCTAGACGACAACCACGCCCCCGCCCGCTTCTTGGCCGACCCCCGCTATGGGGCGTTCCCCGGACGTCCCAGCGGCTGATCCAGGCGGTTCGGACCGCTTTTCAATCAAAAAATCGAGAAAATCCAGCGAGAAAGGTCAATCTCGGAGCTTAACCCCCAGGTCCGCGGCGAGCCGGTCGAGAATGGCGTCGATCTTGTCCTCCTGGTCGTACAGCCCCAGGCGGATCTGCTTCCGCGCCCGCTGGATGAGCGGCCGACGCGGCAGCGGCTCCAGCGGCGCTAGCGCCCGTGCCCTTCGGCCCCGCGTCAGGCCCCCGCGGGCGGTGGACGAAAGCTCATCCATCGGGACGCTGGCAGCGGGCTTGCCCAAACAGGTTTTCAAAGCGCCGGCCATGGCGTGCACTCCTTGCACTGGGCGGAAGGGGGAGCCCCGCCTTCCGCGACCGCTGATCCGCGCGGCCATGCTTGTTCCCACAGTGTCCGTGCTGCTGGCGGTTCTGCGGAATACAGGGGCGTCCTGTTGTGGCACCGGGCAGCGTCGTAGCCCCGCGTGGGGGATCTCCCGATCCCCATAAGCCCACGGCGTTTAGGCCGACTCGATGGCGAAGCGCACCGCGTACTGCACCAGTTGGGCCGCATTGTCCAGGTGCAGCTTCTGCTTGATGTTCTCCCGGTGCGTCTCGATGGTCTTGACGCTCAGGTGGAGCTGCTGGGCGATCTCGCGGGTGGACTTGCCCTGGCCGATGAGCCGCAGCACCTCCAGCTCCCGGTCGGTCAGCGACTCGATGCCGAACGTCTGCGGGCTGCTGCTGCCGGAGGTCATCTGCGACAGCAGGATCTGGGACATATGGTCGCTCAGGTACACCCGCCCGCGGTGGACGGCACGGATGCCCTCGATGACCTTGGTCGGCGCTTCCTGCTTCATCAGGTAGCCCATGGCGCCGGCCTTGAGGACACGCTGCGCGTAATAGGACTCGTCATGCACCGACAGCACCAGGACAGGCAGGTGAGGGTGGCGGATCTTGAGGTCCTTGATCAGATCGAAACCGTCCAGCCCCTCAAAAGCCAGGTCGGCGACGACGACATCGGGGTGGAGCCGCTCGACCGCATCCAGGGCGGCGGAGGGCGAATCGGCCTCGCCGCACAGCTCCAGGTCGGGCTCGCGGTCGATGAGCTGCCCCAGCCCACGGCGGAGGATGGGGTGATCGTCCACGATCAGCACACGGCAGGTCTTGGCTTGGGCGACTTTGGCGGTGGGTTGTGAGGTCATGGAGGAACTTCCTTGTTCGCTAGGCGGACGCGGGCCCACGGGCCGAGCCATGACCGGCCAAGGAGCGGTCCGCAGCATCGGGGGGATTCAGCAGTCACGGGGCACTCGTGCGAAGCGGCCTGGGTGTGCTCAACCCCCGGCAACCATGACCGGGGCCGACGGAAGGTCGCGCTGGTTGGACCCAGAGCGCCCGCATCCTGCGTTCCCGTAATCGTATGCGCCTCAGGCCTACGGATTTCCATCTGGGAAGGTGGCGGGTTATGAGCTAGGGGAACGACCTGCCGCCTGCCCCAAGATCCCCCAGTCGCGCCGTCCAGCGGCTTGAAAAAAACTCTAATTTTGCGGCCGCGCTGATTCTCACGCCTCGACGCTGGAAGTGGCCAAACGGCGTCTTAGGATCACGAAGACGGGGCGGTGCAGCGATCAGCCTGAAGTGGCTTCCGCTGCGGTGTGCGTAGCGGATGCCAAACAGGCTCGCGGCATACGCTGCCGACAGGAGGTCCGATCATGGCGATTCGATCGCGGGCTGCCGTTAACGGCATCGATGTTGAGGAATTGGGCCACCTCGTGACCCAGGTCAAGCAGCAGCCGGAGCTGGGTCGGTTCCGCTTCCACATCCGGAACAAGTGGATCGACGGCGGACGCAACCAGAGCACAATCGAAAGCTTCTTCGGCACAGGCCAGGAGATGCAGCACCAACGCCCGTTCACATCCAAGGCCGACGAGCCGCCGATCCTGCTGGGGCAGGACAAAGCGCCCAACCCCGTCGAGTATCTGTTGCACGCGCTGGCCAGTTGCATGACAAGCTCGCTGGTCTATCACGCAGCGATGCGCGGCATCAAGGTCACGGAAGTTGAATCGACGCTGGAGGGCGACCTCGACACCAGCGGCTTCATGGGCATCTCGCCCCAGACGCGCAAGGGCTACGAGAACATCCGCGTCACGTTCCGCGTCAAGTCAGACGCGCCGCCGGAGCAGCTCGAGGAGTGCGCGCGGTTCTCGCCGGTGCTCGATGTGGTCAGCCACGGCACGAACGTCGACTTGAAGATCGAGAAGCAATAAATCGCTGGCGCGACTCGACTGCGTCTCGCGGAAGAATCAGGCGTTAGCTCGCAGTCCGGACGTTGTCGCGCAAGGCGGGCGCTTATTGCTCTGCGATGCGCAGCGCCTGGCTGCGGATGGTTTCCTCGATCCGCTGCTGCAAGGTCTGATTGGGCAGGCGGACGACGGTTTCGATCGTCGTCTGCTGGGTGCTGTTACGGCCGACCGCCTCGTGGCGGATCAGGTCGAACATGACCTGCGAGCTGGCGCTGCCATCCAGCAGCTTCACATCGATGGGCGGAGCATCCGCGGGGATCTGCGAGCGGTCCACCTCCAGGCGCAGCTTGCTCTGGCTGGTCACGTTCGCGATGGGCACGCCCTCAACCGTCTCCACGCCGGCCAGGGTGTAGCTCACGTCGTGACGAAGGAAGCCCACCTCATGCGTCCACTTGAAGCGGGCGTTCCACCGCTGACCGGCCCGGGCGTCAGCCGGCGCTGCGGGCAGGGCGGCCAGGTCCGTGGCGGTCTCGATGAAGTCCAGGTCCTCGGGCGCCGTGGCTTTGATCTGCACCCGCTGGCGGATCGCGTCGGTGCCGCTGACCGCCTGGATCGTGCCGTCCGGGGCGACGTTGACGCCGATGGGCACGCCCGCCATGGCACGGATCAACTGGTGGATCGCCTCGTTGTCGCCCTGGCCCTGGCGCGAGTCGTTGACCTGCTGCTGGCCGTCGGGGCCGGTGATCGTGACCTTCAGCCACTCCAGCGTCATCGTGCATCGGGCTGAGCCGTCGGATCGGACTTCATCCACCCGCCAGCTCACCTGCCCAAGCGTCTCCATGAGCACGTCGATCTGCCTGCTCTGGCCGCCCATGTTGACCGTGGTGTGCCGCTGGCGCTGGGCCCAGATCTCATACCGGCAGGACTGGCCGGTCTTCCACCTCGGCCGCAGGTCGACGCCCTCCTCCGACGCAGGCTGAGCCCACGCCACAGCCGCAGCCGCCCACACGATCAACGCTATCTGCATGATCGTGCCGAGCCGGCCATCCCCTCGCGTCCTGCTGCTGCGCCTGTGCATGATGACGTTCCTTTATTTAGACCCGCAGAACCGGGGGCTGCCCTCTGCCGCCTGCCCCTTCCGGGGGCTGCCCTCTATCCTTCGGCGCTACCACTGCCACATGCCCCGCGTCGGCGGCTGATCCTGAAGCGTGAGCCACTGGATTTCGACGATGCGCCAGTCACCCTCGCTCTGACGCTGCCACACGAGGTTCCAGGAGGTGCTCACCGGCATGCCGGTTTCGCCCAGGTGCGTGCGCAGGGCCAGCGCGCTTCGGCCGCGATCGCCCGAAGCCTCCACACCCAGTTGGCGGATGGCATGATCGGTCACACCCAGGCGTTGGACAGCCTGCTCCAGCTCCCAGCGGATGTTCTGGAAGGGCATCCACACCTGCCCGCCCGGGCCGCGCAGCACCGCATCGGGATGAAGGGTTTGATCGACGACCGCCAGGTTCACCGGCTGCGTAGCAGCCTGGACCAGCTCGACGGTGAGCTGCGTCAGCCGCTCGCGGTCAGTGGTGACGGTATAGGCCAGTAGCGCGACGCCCGCAGCGCCAGCCGCGATGAGCCACGCAGCCCATCCCGCTCGCCGACTCGACCGCCGCCGTGCCGCCACCTGCACCGCCGCCGCCACCGCCAGGAGGGCGATGACCAGCGGCCAGGGCCGCTCCAGCAGCAAGTGCTCCAGCAGGGGAGGGTCCGCGACGTCCACACCAAGATCATGACCGCCCCGCATCGCCGGGGCAACCCCGCGGGCTGTCGCTTGCCCTCGCCCGCTCATCATCTTCTTCAAGCCGTGAGCCTGAGCGCTCCGATAACGAACATGCCAAGATGTCATCAAACAATTCCATCTGGTCAGCCAACCTGGCCCACCTGCGCCGGACCGAGCCGGCCTTGGCGGCGCGGCTGGAGCAGGCTGCGCCCGCGAAGCTGGACTGGTCGCCCTCGCAGGCCGGGCCGCTGACCGCCACCATCGACCACCACAGCCGCCCCCTCTGGCTGGCCAGCCGGTTCGACCCCCTCAAAGAAGCCCAAAAACTCACCGAGGCGATCGACTATCAAAAAACCGCCTGCGTCGTGATCCTGGGCATGGGGCTGGGCTACCACGTGGCGCACGTGGCGCAGCAACTCGACGGTCGGGGCATCCTGATCGTCTTCGAGCCCGATCTATCCCTCCTGCGCGCGGTGCTGGAGCGGATCGACCACACCGCCTGGCTAGGCAAGCCGTGGGTGGTGCTGGCCGATGCATCCACCGACCGCGCCGCCTTGAGCCAGCGGGCGGACCGCTACGCCGCGATGCTCACGCAGGGCACGCAGTTGATCTCGCACCCGCCCAGTCGGCAGCGCCACCCCGAAGCGATGTCGACCTTCAGCCAGGCGGTGACGGAGATGCTGGCCTACTGCCGCACGACGATCGCCACCGCGCTGGTCAACTCCTCGCGGACATGCCGCAACCTGGCCGGCAACCTGGCCCACTACGCCGCTGGCGCGACCACCAACGAGCTTCACAACGTCGCGCGCGGCTACCCCGCGGTGTGCGTCGGCGCCGGGCCGTGCCTGGCCAAGAACGTGGACCTTTTACGCGACCCAGCGGTGCGGCGGAACGTCGTGCTCATCAGCGCCCAGACCACGCTCAAGCCGCTGCTGGACCGCGGCATCTACCCCGATTTCGTCACCGCCCTGGACTATTCGCAGATCTGCCAGCGCTTCTACGAGGGCCTGCCCCCCTTGCCCCAGGTGACGCTGGTCGTCGAGCCCAAGGCTCACCCCACCATCCTCGAAAGCTTCCCCGGCCCCATCCGCGTCACCCCCTCCAACTTCAACGACGAGCTTCTGGGCAAGCTCGCTCGGCCGATGATCCCCCTGCGGTCCGGCGCGACGGTGGCCCACCTGTCGTTCTACCTGGCCCAGCACCTGGGCTGCGACCCGATCATCTTCATCGGGCAGGATCTGGGCTTCTCCGACGGCCTCTATTACGCCCCGGGCACCGCGGTGCACCAGGTCTGGTCCAGCGAGCTCAACACCTTCAACACCGTCGAGATGATGGAGTGGCAGCGCATCGTCCGCCACAAGGGCCACCTCAAGCGGCTCAAGGACGTTCACGATCAGCCGATCTTCTCCGACGAGCAGATGCTCACCTACCTCAAGCAGTTCGAGCGCGACTTCGCCTCAGCCAGGGAAAAGATCATCGACGCCACCGAGGGCGGCCTGCCCAAGGCGCACACGCAGCGGATGACGCTGGCTGAAGCGCTGGCGCAGCACGCGGTCAAGCCGGTGCCCCCGATCCCGCTGCCACAGCAGGACCTCGACGCCGACCGGCTCGATGCGCTGCTCGACCTGCTTCAGCGTCGGCTGCGCGAAGTGGCCGACCTGGAAAACACCAGCCGACAGACCATCCCCATCCTCCGCAAGATGCAGGAGCACCAGCGCGACTCAGCACGGATGAAGAAGCTGTTCGAGCAGCTCCACAAGCACCAGCGCCACGTGCACGAAGATCTGCAAGGCGCGTTCTGCCTGGTCAACGCGCTCAACACCATCGGTGCGTTCAAGCGGGCGCGGGCCGACCGCGCCATCGCCGGCCGCCAGGGCGATCCCTTCGAACGGCAAATCCAGCAGATCCAGCGAGACATCGAGAACCTGGACTGGCTCATCCAGGCCTGCGATGAGGCGATGGAGATCTTCCGCGAAGCACTGGACCGCGTGCGCCAATACCGCCAGCGGCTCAAGGCGAATCGGCCCGCCCAGCAAGCAGCCCGCAGCTCCGCGGCGTGAAGGGGGAGGAGGACCGCATGCCCGCCGCCATCGCCCTGATCGTCGCCGACTCGCGCTATTGGCGGTTTGGGCAGCCCGCGCAATTGGATGACCGGCTGGGAGAGGCGACGGTGTTCGAGCACACGCTGCGCCGCGCAGCACGGGTCAGCCGCGTGGAGCAAATCGTGCTGGTGCATCCAGCCGATCAGCCGCCACCCGCGCTGCCCCCGAACCTGCCCGCTGGCAAGCCCATCGTCACTTTCGCCGCCCCGTCCCATCTTTATTCCCCGCTTGATCAGCGTTGGGTCGCGGCACGCAAGTGGGCGCTGACTGCCTGGCGGGGCGGGCTAGGCGGCGCGACGGTCTACGATGAGCTTTTGCCCGCAGCAGTGCTCGCCGCAGCCGTGGAGGCCCACAACGCCCAGGCGGCGCTCCTGTTGCGCGCCGACTGGTGCCTGTTCGACCCCGCCTACGCCGACGCGCTCATCGCGCTGCACCTGGAGCACCCCGAGGCGTACAAAATCACCTTCACGCAGGCGCCGCCGGGCCTCTCGGGCATCGTCACCAGCCTTGCGGTGCTCAAGCAGTTCGCCCAGCATCAGGCCGGCTTCGGCCAGGCGCTGGGGTACAACCCGCGCGCGCCGCATCCGGACCCCATCGGCCGGGACGTCAACCACCCCATCCCCGCCCTGGTGCGCGACACGAACCGCCGATTCATCTACGACACCCCGCGCAGCCGCGCGCTGCTGACCGCCCTGGCGCAGCAGTTAGGCCCGCGTCTGGACGAAGCCGACGCGCTCACCCTTGCCCAGGCCTGCCGCGACCTGGAAGCCCACGACCCCGCCTGGCATCTGCAATGGCTGCCCCAGCAGGTGACGCTGGAGCTGACGCCGCGTCGGCCGGTCGACGGCCCGATCACCCCCCAGCACTATGTCACCTTCGACCGCCCGGACATGGACACCGATCTTGCGCTGCGGATCATTGAGCAGCTTGGCCAGGCCGAATTGGGCGGTGACATCGCCCTGTTGCTGGGCGGCCTGGGCGATGCGCTTTTGCACCCGGACTGGGAGCGCATCATCCTGTCAGCACGCGAGGCGGGCGTGATGGGCCTGGGCGTCGAGACCGACCTGCTGTGCAGCCGCGACGCGATCGACCGCCTGCTGGAATTGCCGCTGGATGTCCTGAGCATCCGCCTCAACGCCGATACCGCCGACACGTATCGCCAGGTGATGGGGCCGGATGCGTTCGGGCAATTGGCCGAGCATCTGCAATACCTGGTCAGCCGTCAGCGACAAAAAGAGGACGGCCTGCCGTGGATCGTGCCCCGGCTCATCAAGACGAGCCAGACACTCAAGGACATGGAGTCGTTTTTCGACCGCTGGGTGATGGCGGTGGGGCACGCGGTGATCGAGCCGTCGCGGGCGGGCTGCGGCCTGATGCCCCAGCTAAGCCCCGTGCCGATGGCCCCGCCCCGACGTCGGCCGTGTCGGCAACTGGCCCAGCGGATGACCATCCTCAGCGACGGCCAGGTCGCCCTGTGCGATCAGGACTGGCTCGCCCAGGCCCCTTTGGGCGACGCCCATACTCAACCGCTGATCGACATCTGGCGGCGTGTGCGCCAGCCTTTGGAATCGCACCTGGCCGGGCGGTTCGACGAGCCGGCCCTCTGCGCCGCCTGCTCGGAATGGCACCGGCCCTGAAGCCCGCCGGGCCCGCCAGCCGATCCAGATGAGCAGGGGTAGAGGGCAGGGGGGCAGGCGCAATGATGAAGCTCTCTCCCCCACGTGTGGGGGTGAGGGGGCCGAGATAGACGGCAGGGGGCAGCCCCCGGACCCCCGGACCCCCGGAAGGGACAGACGGCAGGAAAGAAAAACCATAGAGGAGCGGCATATGGCCAAGACAGCACTAGGCGTCATCATCGCGCGGGGCGGCAGCAAGGGGCTGGTGAACAAAAACCTCCAACCCCTCATGGGCAAGCCTCTGGTGGCCTGGACGATCGAGCACGCCCTGGCCAGTCAACGGCTCGACGATGTGGCCCTCAGCTCCGACAGCGAAGCCATCCTCGACGTGGGGCGACGCTACGGCATCCGTGTCTACCCCCGCCCCGCCCAATGGGCCAGCGACACCGCCACCGTTGACGCCGCTGCCCGCCACGGCGCCAGCGCCTGGGCCCAGGAGCACGGCCGGCAGGCCGACTACGTGGCTATTCTCTATGGCAACGTGGCCATCCGCCCGCCCGACCTGATCGACCGCGCCATCGCCCACCTCCAGGAAACCGGGGCCGACAGCGTCCAGAGCGTCTACCCCGTGGGCAAGATGCACCCGCTGTGGATGCGCAAGCTGGAGGGGTCTGGCGGCGATCAACTGGTGCCGTACCAACCCAACCAGATTTACCGCAGGCAAGACCTGCCGCCGGTCTACATGCTCGACGCGGGCGTGCTGGCGGTGACCTGGCCGAGCCTGTTCACCGTCGACCCGGCCCAGCCGCACGCCTTCTTAGGACAAGATCGGCGGGGGATCGTCACCGAGCCGGGCCAGGTCGTGGATATCGATGAGGACGTGGACCTGCTGATGGCTGAAGCGATCCTCCGCAAGCGCGGCCTGACAGCCCCAGCGGGCCAGGCGGCACGCAGCCGCGTCGTGGCCTGAGCGTTCGTCGGCCTGCCATGCCCCCAAAAAATTCCCCGCGTGTCATTGCCGTCGTCACGGGCAGCCGGGCGGAGTTCGGCCTGCTCGAGCCCGTCATGCGCGCCATCGCGGACCACCCGCGCCTCCGGCTGCGCACCATCGTGACGGGCACCCATCTGACCGCTGGGACGTGGCGCGACATCCCCGCTGCGGGCCTGACGATCGACGCCCGCGTGCCCATGCAGAAGCGCGGGCAGGTGGGTCGGCAGGCCGACGCCCTCG
The DNA here is from genome assembly GCA_036381755.1 of Phycisphaeraceae bacterium. Taxonomy (GTDB): domain Bacteria; phylum Planctomycetota; class Phycisphaerae; order Phycisphaerales; family Phycisphaeraceae; genus DASVCG01. The sequence goes on from DASVCG010000450.1 coordinate 12,370, forward strand.
CCGTCGGCAGGGGGGTGGCGGGGTTCAGCCGGGCCTTCGCCCGCCTTAAGGGCGATGTCGTGCTGGTCCTGGGCGACCGGGTCGAGGTGCTGGCCGCAGCGGTCGCAGCCAGCGTCGGGGGCTATCGGCTGGGGCACCTCCACGGAGGCGATCGGGCGGAGGGCGTCGCCGACGAGGCCATCCGCCACGCGGTCAGCAAGCTCGCTCACCTTCACTTCCCCGCCACCACCCAGAGCCGTCAGCGGCTGATCCGCATGGGAGAGGACCCCCAGCGGATTTTTTGCGTCGGCTCGCCCGCGGTGGACGGCTTGCGAAAGGTCCAGCCGGCCGCGGACGCGCCTGCCATCCTCCTGATGCAGCACCCCATCGGCGCTCCGGACGACCAAGAGGCCCGCTGGGCCAGGCAGACCTGGCAGGCGGTGGCGGACCTGGGCCTGCCTGCTGCGGTCTTCGCCCCCAATGCCGACCCGGGCAGCGAGGGGATCCGCAGCGCCTGGCGGGCCTTGGAAAAAGCGGGCAAGTTCCGGGTGGTGGAGCACTTGCCGCGTCAGCGATTCCTGGCGATGCTGGCCGGGGCCAGGGTGATTGTGGGCAATTCCTCCGCTGGGCTGATCGAGGCCGCGGCGTTGCGGGTGGCGTGCGTGAACATCGGCCCGCGTCAGGCCGGCAGGCAGCGGCCCGGCAACGTGGTGGACTGCCCCTACGGCCGAGCGCCCGTCCGCAAAGCTCTCCAAAAAGCCCTTCGCCTGAACCTGCAACGCCTACGCCACCCCTACGGCCAGGGCCAAACAGGCGAAAAAATCGCTAAAATCCTATCGAATATAGATTTAGAGAATATATCCGCCCGAAAATGCAACACTTATTGAAGCTGGC
>DASVCG010000451.1:0-6525 GCA_036381755.1 Phycisphaeraceae bacterium
GCCCTTTGACGCAAACCGTGCAGCCACAGGCCGGGATGGTGGAATTCACAAGGCCCTAACCCAGGCCTTCCCAGCCTAGAGCGCTCGCCTGATCAGCCGCTGCTGATTCAAGCAGATGAAAAGCAAAGCTCTGGCCGAAGCGACGCCCCAGCCAGAGCGAACCCCGTTCACGAGCTGTCCTCATTTCCGACGCCGACGGCCGAACATCGCCACTGCGCCCAGCCCAAGCAGCCCTACCGCAGCAGGCTCGGGCACAACATAGGTCAGGTGCAGCGTCGGGCCGGGGTAATCAGGGTTCTCGCGATCCGCGACGTAGTTGTTCGACCCGCTGGTCCCTCGGAAGACAAATACCGCCAGCCCATCGCCGCTGGTCAGCTCAGCGTTCAGCGCATCGAGCAAATCCTGGTCCGTCGTTCCGGAAGGCACGTGCGTGGTCGCGAAGACCTGGCTGGGGGTGGACGCAAACAGGTCCAGGTTCCCCTCCCACAGCAGCTTGGCGGGATCGACGATCGCCCGATTGTTGCTCGGATCGATCTGAGCGCCGTAGCTGGCCATGGCGATGTTGTACGTCAGGGCGCTGCTGCCCTCCTCGATCCAATCCGCGGGGACATCGATCAGATCGACCTTGATGGCTTGGTTGAGGGAGGTGCGAAGATCGTACGCGCTGAACGCCGCCGCGGTGATCACAGCCCCATCGGGCAAGCCGGTGAGGTCAAACGCCGTGTACGCCAACCCGTTGGTCCACACGTTCAAAATGTTGGCGGGGCTGGTCGAAGGATTCGCCGTGTCAAGAGAATCCCTCAGGATGTTATTGTCCTTGTACGCCTCGATGTCGATCGTTGCCGCAACGGCTGTGCCGGCTCCGATCATTGCCGCTGCTCCCACGATCACAACCCGACACCACATGCTCCTCATCATGATGAACCTCCTTTGAGAAATGGGATGATCCTCCAAAGCACGTTTTGTTCAGCCACACCGACTGAGCCACGAGGCGCAAGGAACCCGCCTTCCGCCTTATGCAATTCGAGGGAAACCGCCGCTGCCGGGCTGCCGCTGAACGCAGCGGTCATCAGGTCAGCCGCGGGCGTTCCTGCTGGGCGGGCGTGACGGCGCAGCATCAGCGCCATGCCGGTCAGGAGCAGCGCCGCTGCGCTTGGCTCGGGCACGTGGGCCCCCGTCACAAGCTCCGTGATGTCGATGAACCCCCGCCAGCCGCTGGACGGCGCGCCGTACTGGGGCAGCGAGCCGTAGGTGACCTGCATCGGCACGTAGATAAACTCGTTGCCCTCGATGAAGACCTGCTCCAGGTCGATCCCGGTGAGCTGCTTGAGCAGGGCGATGCGCGCCTGGATGTCGCCTTCCTCAAGCGCCTGGGCCTGTTGAGGCGTGAGCTGGAACGTGTAGCCCGGAGAATTGAAGCCGAAATTGGCGAAGGAGATGGCCTGGCCGTACCAGTCCTGCGCCGGATCGATCCCCCTCGGCAGTTGCGGGTGATACTCAAAGCGATTGTCCCGGATCACCATGCTCGTGGAGAAGAACTCGTCTCCGGGGTTGACGTCGTTGAAGATCGGCATCGAGACAAACGGCCGATTGAGAGCGGGCTTGGTGCTAAGGAACGTATTGCCGATGACCTCGAAATAGCCGACCTCATCGCGAAAACGGACGTAGTCGCCGGGGATGTCCTCGAAGTGGTTCTGATGGACGTAGATGTTGTACGGGCCGTGGTCGGTGTAGATCATGTGCGCCCCAGCGCCCTTGCCGACGCGTTGGAAGGTGTTGTTCCGGATCGTGATGTCATGGGTCTGGAACGTGATGCCGATCGCGCCGTACCGGGCGTCGGGCAGGTCGACGAAGCGGCAATGCTGGACCACGATCTGGCGCGTGGGCGTGCCCTCATAATCCTGCATGTGCAAGGCGAAGTTGTTCACGTCGCCCGTGAAGCGCAGGTGCTCAAAGACGATGTTCTGCGACCCGCGCAGGCGGATGTTCCAGTTGAAGTTGCTGTTGAACACGGCGCCGCCGCTTGCGCTGCCCCTGAGCGTGAGCGTGTGCTCAGGGTGGCCGATGCGGGTCAGGTAGAGGGTGTCGTCAGCGTAGGTGCCGTCGATGAAGCGAACCGTCACGGGCCCCTGCTGGAGCGCCGCCTGGACGCCCTGCCAGAACGCCTGGCTGCGGTATTGAGCAGCGCTGGACGCGCTGAGGCCGTTGCCGGCGCCCTGCGCCGCCGGGGCGACATAAAAGACCTGCTGGGCGTAAGCGGCTGAGCACGCGCTCGCCACGACGGCGATCACGAGCCAGTTCCCCTTGATAGATGGCCGCCTGTTCATGGCAACCTCGATTCAAACGAAACTATAACGTTTGAGTCATCTGATACGCATTTATGCCGATCGAGCAACGGATGCTTGGCCTCATTGTTCAACGCCGTTTGGTCAGTTCACGACTGCCAGCCCGCCCCCGCCCATGCGCAGCCGCCGACAGCGGACCACCAACCCGACCCCTACCCAAACCGCCGTCAGCGATCCCGCCTCTGGTACGGCCAGCGATCCATGGGCGTTGTGGATCACCGAGTCAATCTCGATGACCGCGTCGCTGTGCGGGCCGAAAAACTGAATGGAGTCCAGTGTAAAGGTGGGCCCGCTGATGACGCCATCCCCGCTGACCCACCCTTCCCACTGGGAATCATCCTCCAGGTTCCATTCGTAAAGATGCCACTGGCCATCCGCGATCATTGCCTGGCGGACGCCACGGTCCGCGGTGATGTCGTTCGCATCATCGATGGCGATGCTGACTTCAATCCCTGCTGTCTGCGTGCGCGCCCAGAGCCCCAGGTAGCCTGTCGTCGGCCGGCTGATGTTCTGAGACTGCGAAGCGCTGCTGCCGCTGAGGTGGCGAACGAACCATCCTCCGTCATGTTCGGAGCTATCCACCGAAGGATCGTCAGTGATCACCAGGCGCTGCACCCAACCCCGCGTCCGGGCGTCGTCCGCTGCGACCGCGGTATTCGATGAGAGAGACTCATCAATGCCCACGGTGGATCCGGAATAACCGGGGGCGTATCGGAAACCGCCCCGGTCGCCGCCATAGAAATCGGCAAAGGCCATGATGTCCGTGGTCTGTATGCTTGGGTTGGCGAACACCAGCAGGCTGGTCGCAACCCGCCTGGGGCTGGCGTCCGAAGGGCTGTTGACGACCTGGGGCGTCGGCCGCGCCAGCACCATCGTGCTGGAGCCTCCGCCGTCGAGATTGATGGCGTCGACCACGCCGTACTGAATCAGCAGGTCCGCTGCAGCAGCGCTGGTGGCGCCCACGCTGAACCCGCTTTGTCGGCCGTCGATCACCATCAGCACCAGCGTCTGGTCCGCGGTGATGCCCGCTACCGTTCGGGGGTGCCGCTGCGTCGGCTGACCATAGGTCACATGGCCCGCGGTGTTGACCCCGCCGGTGACGATGCGCTCGCTGCCGCTGACCGCGTTGTAGAGCTCAATAGCCGGATCGGTCCCCCTGTCCGTGCCCAGCACGCGGTCGACAATCGCCGCGACATTGTCCGCTGACACGTTGAGCACAGGCCAAGGGCGTGTGTGATCGCCATCCTCTCCGAACGGGGAATACACATCGCCGTCGGACGCGACCATACCGCGGTTGATGAGCGCCGGATAACCCGCAGCGTCGTTGAGAAAGAATGAGGCGTTGATCGCGGCTTGAGCGCCCAGATCCTGCGCGTGCTGCAGCACGGTGCGGGCTGTGTTCTCGCCCGCAGCAACGCCGTTCGAGGGCGTCATGCGAAGCCGAACGTCCTCCGCCTGGAGGTCGATCTCCAGAATGTGCACCTGAAGCGGCTGCGGCTCGACGTGAACCCGGTGCGTGTAGCGTATGCCCGCGAACGGCTCGGTCACATGCACCTGCGCCACCGCGACAAGCGGCGGCGCCGCGTAAGCCATCGCAAGCCAGACGCAAGCCGCACGTGCACGCCCCACCATGCGCAACCCCTCGGATGCCCTCGCATCCCCCTTGCGTACGACCCGCCGCCGCATCCACCGCAGCGGCCACATCACCCTCTGCCTGACGCTTTCGTCACGCCCGCGGGCTCGCCGAACGAGAACCCCTCCGGGCCGCGACCCGCATATACCCTTTTCCTCAAACGTTGTAGTCAGATTATCACTTTTCCCGCCCGTGTCAATACTTTTGGTCGGCCCCAGCCAGGAAATCGCTAGGCACAGCGCGCACGCCGACGGGTCAGCAGGCGATCCCGATACCCAATCCAGACCGGGATCGCAGCCAGTGCCGTGCCGCAGCAATCAAAAGTGCTTTATGAAATAGCCACGCAGGCCGCCAGGGCTGGCAAGCTGCTGATGGCGATGATCGGTTTCAACCCGACAACCCGCGGAAGGATGACCACGCATCCCGCATCACTTCTTGGAGTCGCTCTTCTTCGAACCGCTCTTGGCTGCCTTGCTGTCGCTCTTGGACGAGGCCGACGCGGATGAATCGCTCGCACTCGAAGCCTTCGCGGTGTCCGACGACTTGGAAGATGACGCTTCCCGCTCAGCCTTGGCGGCTTTCTTGTAGCTATCGGAGCGGTAGTCGGTTTCGTAGAAGCCCGATCCTTTGAAGATGACGCCCGCGCCGATGCCGATGAGCCGCTTGAGCCGGAGCTTGCCGCAGCGGGGGCATTTCTTGAGCGGTTTGGCGGTCATGGACTGAAACTCTTCGAACTCATGCTGACACGCCTGGCAGACATACTCATACGTCGGCATGGATCCTCTCCTTAAGGCACGCAGCATGCCCGCTGCTGCGCCTGACCGCATCTACTATTGGGCCACACTCACCTGCACCGGGCGCACGACTTTGTCCTTGAACAGGTAGCCGGGTCGCAATTGCGCGATTACGTGGTTCGGCGCAACCTCCTGGCTGGGCTGTCGCATCAGCGCCTCGTGCCGGTTGGGGTCGAACGATTCGCCCGGCTCAACCTCCAGGCGCTGAATGTCGAACTTGGCCAGCGTCTTGAGCAATTCATCGCGCACGATGATCATGCCGTCCAGGAGGCTCTTGGCCGAGGTTTTCTCCGGGTCGACCTCCAGGGCGTGATCGAAATGGTCCAGCACCGTCGCCAGGCTGCGGGCCACCTCGATCAACTGCTGCTCGCGTGCCACCAAGGCGTTCTGGTCAGCGCGGCGGACATAATTCTGGTAATCAGCCGCGATGCGCAGCAACCGCTCCTGCAATTCGTCGCGCTCCCGCTCCACCGCGGCCAGGGCCTCCTCCACGTCGCGCTCGACGCGCTGGCCAAGCTCCTGCTCCGTGGGGCCCTGCTCCGGGCCGCCCTGCTGCGGCTGCGGTTGAGGTTCCTGACGGTCTTGCTCGTTCATCATGACTTTCACCTTCCAGCGGCGGCGCGACGACCGCGACGCGGCAGCGCCGCCAACTGCTGAGGTTAGCTTAGGTATGCCTTGATCTTCTCCCAGAAGCCGCGGCTCTGGGGCATCACCTCATGATTTTCGGTCTGGGCGAAGCGTCGCAGCAGCTCTTCCTGCTCTGCGGTCAGCTTCTTGGGGATCTCCAGCAGGAGGATCACCACCAGGTCGCCGCGCTGGCCGGTGCGAAGGTTGGGCAAACCCTGGCCGGGGATGCGGAACATCTCGCCGTGCTGGGTGCCCGCGTGGATGGTCAGCTCCTGCTGATGGCCGTTGAGGGTGGGTACCTTGACCTTCGCGCCCAGGGCGGCCTGGGTGAAGCTGATGGGCATGCGGAGGATCAGGTGGTCGTCCTCGCGGGCGAACAGCTCGTGCGGCGTGACGCGGACGACCACGTGCAGGTCGCCGCGCAGACCGCCGGGCGAGCCCGGCTCGCCCTCACCGGGGATGCGGATCGCCTGGCCGTCGTGGATGCCCGGTGGAATCTTGACGGTCAAAACGCGTCGCTTGGGTTGTCGGCCGCTGCCCTTGCACTGGGGGCAGCGGTCGCGGATCACCCGCCCCGCCCCGCCGCAGGCCGGGCAGGTGGTGACCATGCGGAACATCCCGCTGAAGCCGCTTTGGGCGACCTGCCCTGTGCCGCCGCAGGTGACGCAGGTCACCGGCTCGGAGCCGGGCTTAGCGCCCGTGCCCTCGCAGGTGGAGCACAGGTCCTGGCGGGTGAATTCGATCTCGCGCTCGGCGCCCTTGGCCACGTCTTCCAGCGTGATCTGGATCTGCGTCTCCAGGTCGTAGCCGCGCTGCGCCTGCCTTCGGCGTCGCCGCCCGCCGCCGCCGAAGGGGTTGCCCCCAAAGATGTCCTCGAAGATGGAGAAGATGTCCCCGACGTCCATCGTGCTAAAGTCGTGGCCGCTGGTGCCGCGCAGCCCGGCATGGCCGAACTGGTCGTAGCGGCGACGCTTCTCGTCGTCGGAGAGCACCTCGTAGGCTTCAGTGATTTCCTTGAAGCGTGCCTCCGCGCCAGTCTCTTTATTGACGTCCGGGTGATACTTCCGCGCCAGTCGGAGATACGACTTCTTGACATCCGCCTTACTGGCGCCGCGCTCGATTTCCA
>DASVCG010000452.1:0-2350 GCA_036381755.1 Phycisphaeraceae bacterium
CGCTCCGGGGTAAGCGTCGCGGGGCGCTGCTGGGGCAGCCCGGCCACATTCCATATCGGAGCCTGAGGGGCATGAGCATGAAACCCGATGCGCCGATCCGAATCTACCGCGTCGCAGCGGTGCGGGACGCCCAGGGCGTGCGGGCCCGGCCGGGCGCGGTGGCGGTCCGCAGCGGGCGCGTCCTGGCTGCGGGCCCAGAGGACGATCTGCCCCTCCGCCTCAGGCAGCAGGCCCAGGTGATCGACCTGCCTACGAAGCTGATCCTGCCCGCCCTGGTCAACGCCCATACCCATCTGGACCTGACCGACCTGGGGCCGACGCCCTACGGGGGCGACTGGGCCGGCTGGCTAAGCGATGTCATCCGCAGGCGGCGGCGCGAGCCTCAAGCTATCGCCCAGGCGGTGCAGCGCGGGCTGAGGCTCTCGCGTGAAGCGGGCGTGGGGTACGTGGGCGACATCGCCGGCTCCGCTGAGGCGATCCAGGCCCGCCAGCAGGCCCCGCCCGATGTGAGCCTGCCCGGCGTCATCTACCTGGAGTGCGTGGGCATCACTGCGTCCACGGCTGCCGCTTCAGCCCAGCATCTGGGGCAGACGCTCGACGCCCTGCCCTTTGAGATCCCCATGCCCCCCTGTCAGCGGGGCGTGGTGCTGGGCATCGAGCCGCACGCGCCCTACTCAGCCTCGCGGGCGCTTTACGAGTCCGCGACGCGGCTGAGCCATCAGCGGCTCTACCGCCTGACGACCCACCTGGCGGAGACGCCCGAAGAGATCGCGTTTGTGCGCGACGCTGCGGGCCCGCTGGCGGACCTCTTGCGCCGGTTGGGCAAGTGGGACGAGGCGATCCGCCCAGCACATCAGCACCCGATCGACTGGCTCGAGCCGGTGCTCCGCCGGGGACGCTGGCTGGTGGCGCACTGCAACTATGTGGACGATGAGCACCTGGGGCTGCTTAGCCGCACGGGCACGTCGGTGGCGTACTGCCCCATCGCCAGCGAATACTTCGGCCACCGCGGGCACCGCTACCGCGACATGCTCCGGGCGGGCGTGAACGTGTGCCTGGGGACGGATTCGATCCTGTGTCAGCCCGCCAGCGAGCCCCAGCCGATGGGCATCTGGCCGCAGATGCGGTTTCTTTATCGCCGCGACGGCACGGACCCGGACGTGCTTCTGAAGATGGCCACGATCAACGGCATGCGCGCCCTGGAATTGGCTGAGGCCGATGCGACGCTAGCGCCCGGCTCGCCGGCACGCTTCACCCTGCTCACCATCGACCCCGACGATGGGACCGATCCTCTCGTACAGGCGTTGCAAAACAATGCGCCCGCCACGATGCTGGACGCGACAGCTCTACCCAAAGACCCCATGCAGGAGGAATCCGCGTGAGCCACGACACGCCGACCGCTGATCGCGATGCGCCTCATCCATCCCAAAAATCCCAAACGATCCGCCGGGTGGGCTACATCGGCCTGGGCATCATGGGCCGGGCGATGGCGATGAACCTGCTGCGTGCCGGCTTCGAGCTGACGGTGTGGAACCGCACCGCGTCGCGCTGCGAACCGCTGGCCCAGCAGGGCGCACAGGTGGCGGATTCGCCGATGGACCTGGCGGCGCGCGGGCCCGATGTGATCTGCATCAACGTCACCGACACGCCTGATGTGGAGGAGGTGATCTTCGGGCCGCAGGGCATCGCCCGCGGCGCCAAGCCCGGCCTGATCGTCGTGGATCACTCGACCATCAGCCCGCAGGCGGCGCGCGACTTCGCCCATCGGCTGGCGCAGCAAGGCGTGACGCTGCTGGATGCGCCCGTCACCGGCGGCGACCGCGGCGCCCAGGCCGGCACGCTGAGCATCATGGTCGGCGGGCCCGCTGAGGCCTTCGAACGCCTGCGCCCCTTGTTCCAGGCCGTCGGCCAAAACATCGTCCACCTGGGCGAGTCGGGCCTGGGCCAACTGTGCAAAGCCTGCAACCAGATCGCGGTGGCCTGCAACCTCCTGGGCGCGTGCGAAGCCCTGGCGCTGGCCCAAAAAGGCGGCCTGGACCTGCAAAAAATGATCCAGGTCGTCGCCCACGGCGCAGGCGGCTCCTGGCAACTGGCCAACCTCGGGCCCAAGATCGCCCAGGGCGACTACGCGCCGGGCTTCATGGTCGATCTGGCGCTCAAGGACCTGGCCATCGTCGCGGATGCCGCACGCCAGCACCGCCTGCCCCTGAGCGGCACCGCGCTGGCGGAAAGCTACCTCCGCGCCGCCTCCGCCAGCGGCAGCGGCCGACTGGGCACCCAGGCCATGGCCCAAACCCTCGAACAACTCGGCGCGTTCCGCTACAGCAAGCGGTGAAACGCAAGAGCTGGT
>DASVCG010000453.1:0-10856 GCA_036381755.1 Phycisphaeraceae bacterium
CGTCCAGGAGCTGGGCCTGAGCCCCAAGGACGCCCGCGCCCTGATCGAAGAGCCCGAAACCTGCCGGTATTACGAGTCGCTCCTCCGCGAAGGCATGGAGCCCAGGCGCGCAGCGACCGAAGTGCTCAACCCGCTGCAAAAGCTGGCCAATGAGCGCAGCACAGCGGTGCACAAGCTGAACATCAAGCCTGCTCACGTCCGCGAGCTGGATGAGCTGCGGGCCAAGGGCTTGATCGGCAGCTCCGCCGCCAGCGAGGTCTACGCGCTGCTGCCCGGCTGGTCCAGGACGGTCCTCGAGCTGATCGACGAGAAGGGCATGCGCCAGGTCAGCGACACCGCGGCGCTGGAGGGCTACGTCGATCAGGTGCTGGCCGACGCGAAAAACGCCCGCGCGATCGAGGACATCCGCGCCGGCAAGGACAAGGCCATCGGCGCCCTGATGGGCCAGATCATGAAGCTCAGCAAGGGGCAGGCCAATCCCCAACTGGTCACACAGATCATCAAGCAGAAGCTCCAGGGCGGTTGAACCTCCTACCCGCCGCTGGCCCGGCCCCGCGCAGCCGGTCAGCGGCCTGAACCTTAAGCAACGGACACCAGAAGATGAACATCCTCGTCACAGGCGGAGCGGGATTCGTCGGCTCGAACCTGGTGCGGCAGCTCCAGATGGACCTGCTCGACGCGCGCCTGATCGTCGTGGACGATTTCCGCACCGGCACGTTCGCCAACCTCTCCTGCGAAGGCGAGGACGGCTGGTCCTTCCGCGGGCACGTCCTGGCGCGGCCGCTGGGCGAGCTGGACCTGGACGCCCTCATCGACGAGTTCGAGCCGGAGGTCGTCTTCCATGAAGCCTCGATCACCGACACCACGGTGACCGACGAGGCGAAGATGATCCAGGACAACGTCGAGCCCTTCGAGCAGTTGCTGATGATCGCCGCGGAGCGGGGGATCAAGCTGGTGTGGGCGTCCAGCGCCGCCACATACGGCATCGACGCCAACGGCGCTTCCGCGGCCCGCCGACCGTTCCGCCTGGAGGACGCGGGCAAGCCCGCCAACGTCTACGGCTTCTCCAAGTGGATCATGGAGAACCTCCACCGCAGAACGCTCCAGGAATATCCCGATGCGCACCTGGTGGGGCTGCGCTACTTCAATGTGTTTGGCCCCGGCGAGCACAACAAAGGCAAGATGGCCAGCATGATTTATCAACTGGCCCAGCAGATGCTCGCGGGCCGTCGGCCGCGCATCTTCCACGACGGCAACCAGGCGCGCGATCAGGTTTACGTCAAGGACGTGGTGGAGTGCACCCTCCTGGCCGCCTCGGACCAGGCGCGCAGCGGCATCTACAACGTGGGCACCGGCGTCCCCACCACCTTCAACCAGATCATCGCCTCGCTCAACGAAGCCCTGGGCACCAACTACGAGCCGGAGTACTTCCCCAATCCTTACCCCTTTTACCAATCCTACACCTGCGCGGATCTGAGCCAGACGAAAAAGGGCCTGGGCTGGTCGCCGCGCTACACCACCCACGAAGCGATCCTGGAGTACGCCCAGGAGCTGAAGCGCCACGCCGCTGCCTGCGCTTCCTCCGCTGCCGGCGCAAACGACTAAAGCCAGGCCTCCGATTTAGTCTGGACCGATTCAGGAACGGGGGTATAATCGTCCGATGAAAAGTGAAGATTGCTCCTGGGCTGCGGAGCCGGACAAGGCGACTGCATTTGCTCGAACCGATGCAGAACCCCAAGGGAGCCGGAATCTGGGCACGATGGTCAAGCCTCCAACGAGTGGAAGGCCGGGATGCCCCAGCGACGCCCCCACCTGAATCTGGGGTTCGAGCAAATCGTCGCCCGGCCCGCAGGCTTCAGGGGTGATCCAGCTTTCAAGCGGCCCGTTCAATCGAGCGGGTCGTTTTTTTATTGCCCAATCGCTCAGCTCAGCAGAACAGGCAATCGCTCAACCGCGAAGCTGCGCCCCCACGCGGTCCTTCAGCACCTCCACCACGCGGGCGACCTGCGGGTCCACCTCCTCGTGCCGCAGCGTCTTGGCCGGGTCGCGGAAGATCAGCCGGAAGCTCACGCTCTTACGGCCAGGCTCGATCGGCTTGCCCCGGTACGTACCGATGAAGGTCAACCCTTCGAGCTTGTCCAGTTGCGCCTGCTCCACCGCGGTCTGGATGTTTTCCCACGGCGTGGCCTGATCCACCACGACCGACAAATCGCGCTCGATCGCGGGGAAGCGCGGCAGCGGCTCCACCTGGCGCTGAGGCGGATAGAGCGCGATGATCCGGTCCAGCTCCACCTCCGCTGCCACCAGCGCGGTTTTGACATCAAACAGCCGGCACGTCGCGTCATCCACCAAGCCCATGTGGCCGATCGCTGCATCGCCCAGGCGGATCGTCACGGCTGCGGCGAAGTTGGCATGCGATTCAGACTCGAATCGCAGCGACCGCTTCGCCTCAGCGCCGCCGAGCCGTTCGATCAGTTCCTCCATGGCGCCGCGCAGCTCGCGCAGCGCTTGTTGCGGGTCGTCCGCGTCGCGCAAAAGCGCCAGCCGCTGCGTCTCGATGATCTCATCCTTGTGCCGGTGCCACGTGGCCGCGGCTTCAAAGAGCCGCACGTCGGTGTTGCCCAGGTCCTGGTTGGATTTTCGGCAAAGCAGCAGGCTGGGCAAAAGCGATGGACGGAGCATGGGCTCAGCCCGTCGACGATCATCGGGGATGAGAACAGGCTCCCGCCCCGCCGGCACGAAGGGTCGGCCGTGCTTGGGGCTGACGAAGCTGAAGGTGATCGTCTCGTGATAGCCGTGGGCGACCAGGACACGGCCCAGTTCCCGCTGCGCCAACACCGCCTGTTGCTGCGGGCGCACCTCGATGGCGATGCGGTCGCGCGTGGGGATCTGCTCCAGGCCGTGCAACCGCGCGACCTCCTCGATCAAATCCACCTCGCGGCGCAGGTCCAGGCGATGAGTGGGGATGGTGCAGGTGATGTGATCGTCAGCCAGGCGCGGCTCCAGCCCCAGGCGCGCTAGATATTGGGCCTGCTGCTGAGGCGTCAGCGTCAAGCCCAGCAGGGCGTTGCAGCGGTCGACGCGCATGGAAACCTGATGCGGCGTCGGCTCCGGCTGACCCACGCGGATCACCCCTTGCGCCAATCGTCCGCCGGCCAGTTCGAGGATCAGCGCCGCGGCGCGCCGACTGGCGGCCTCCACGCCACGCGGGTCCACCCCGCGCTCAAAGCGGTAGCTCGAATCGCTGGCGAGCTTGAGCATCCGGCTCGCGCGGCGGACCGCCAGCGGCTCGAACATCGCCGATTCCAGCAATATGTCGCGCGTTCGGCTGGTGACCTCGCTCTCAAGCCCGCCCATCACCCCCGCCACCGCCACCGGCCGCTGCTCGTCAGCGATGACCAGCACCTGCGGCGTCAGCTCGTGCCGGCTGCTGTCGATGGCGACGAACGGCTCGCCCTGACGCGCGCGGCGGACCACCACGCACCGGCCCTCCAATCGCGCCAAATCAAACGCGTGCAGCGGCTGGCCCATCTCCAGCAGGACGAAGTTGGTGATGTCCACCACGTTGTTGACGCTGCGCAGCCCCGCGGCTTGCAGGCGGTCCACCAGCCAGGACGGGCTGGGGCCGATCGTCACGCCCTCGATCACCCGTGCTGTGTAAAGCGGGCACCACTCCTTTCCCTCATGGATCACGCGGGCCAGGCGGTCCACAGGCGGCCCGGCCTCCGCGGGCAGGTCCACGGGCGGGGGCGTCAGCACGCGGTCCGTGGCTGCGGCCAGCTCGCGCGCCAGCCCCAGGTGGCACAGGCAGTCGCTGCGGTTGCTGGTCACCTCCACCTCCAGCACCGCGTCGCGCGTGCCGCTGGGCAGAGCCACTTCATCCAGGCTGTCGACGGGGAAACCCACGCGGGCAAGCTGCTGCTGAGCCTCGTTGGCGTCGGCAGGGCGGTCCAGATAGCTGTTGAGCCAGGCCAGGCTGGTCTTCATGGAGCAGGATGGTAACAGCGACGCCGCTGACAGCAACCGGCCGGGCCTGGCGTCGCATCGGGGGCGGGCGTTCCCTGCCGCGATTTTGTCGTGATCCGCAGCACCTGGCCGATGGGAATGAGGTGCGGCGCGGTCCATTTGCGCCGCAGGGGTATGTATCCGCTTGTGAATCCTTGACGTATGGCCAAAACCAAGCGAACGAACGAAACGGAAAACCCCTGGCTCGTCTACCGGGCGATCCTGTGGGCGGTGCTGGCAGGGGGGTGGATTCTGCTGGTGGCGTCGCTGGCCAGCTACGACCCCCAGGATCCGCCCGCGCACGCCTACGGCATACCCAACGAGCAGATCCACAACTGGGTGGGCCAGTTCGGCGCCCTGGTGGCCCACAAGGTGTACCTGATCGTCGGCCCCGGCGCATGGGTGGGGCTGACGGGGCTGGCGGCGTATCTGGTCGCCACCGCCGCGGGGGTGCGCGTCAGGCAACTGCCCCTGCGCGCCGCGGGGCTGCTGATCATGACCGTGGCCGCCAGCAGCCTCATCGGCATCGGCCTGCCGGTGTTCGTAGCAGGTCTGGAAAGCGGGCCGGAGGGCCCCGGCGGGCTGCTGTCGCTCTACATCAACACCCAACTGGTCACCCGATTCGCCGTGCCGGGCACCATGGTGATCCTGGCGGTGGGGTTCTGGGTGGGGGCGCTGTTGGCGATGGACGAGGTGGTCTTGGCGCTGCCCCGAGCGATGGCCCGGACGCTGATGCAGGTGCGGATGGTCGCGCCGCGGCTGCCCCGGCCGGCAATGCTGGGCTGGCCGTCGCTGCCCCGGCCGTGGGTGATCAGATCGGACCGCAGCGGCTCATCCGACCGCACTTCTACCCGCTCGCGCCGCCGCAGCCGGACCCAAGAGGCGGAGGACGACGCGGACGAGGTGGAGATCGACGATCCCGATGCCGACGAGATCGAATCGCCGCCGGCCACGCGGGCAAGCGCTGCGGATTCGAGGGACGACGACGAGGAGGAGGAAGAAGACGACGGCGCTGCCGACGCTCCCGGCGCGTACGTGGCGGAGAAGAAGGGTTTTGATCCTGAGGCGCTGCGGGCCAAGATCAGCAAGCTGCCGATCAACTTCGCCCCGCGTGCCACGGTCAAGCCCGCCCCGCCTCGCGAGCCGGACCTGTCGGGCTACCAGTTCCCCGGCATGGACCTGCTGCTGGAGCCCGAGTCCAACTTCACGCAGGAGATGGAGCAGATCGTCCGTCAGCAGGCGGTGGAGCTGGAGTCGGCGCTGCGGCAGTACCGCATCGAGGGCGAGGTGGTGGGCATCGACTCGGGCCCGGTGATCACGCTGTTCGAGGTGCGCCTGGCGCCGGGGACGAAGGTGGCGCAGATCTCCGCGGTGGACAGCGACCTGGCCCGGGCGCTCAAAGCCCAGAACATCCGCATCGTGCCCAACATGGCCGGCAAGGACACCATCGGCATCGAGGTGCCCAACCTCAAGAAGGAGAAGGTGCGCCTCAAGGAGCTGATGGCCGCGGTCCCCGACGTGGCGCAGAAGATGAAGCTGCCCATGTTCCTGGGCAAGGACGCCTCCGGCGCGCCGCTGATCCAGGACCTGGCCGCGATGCCCCACATGCTCATCGCCGGCACCACCGGCTCGGGCAAGAGCGTGTGCATGAACTCCATCATCATGAGCTTCCTCTACACCCGCCGGCCCGACGAGCTGCGCCTGGTGCTGGTGGACCCCAAGATGGTGGAGATGAGCCAGTTCAAGGATATCCCGCACCTGATGTGCCCGGTGGTGACGGAGATGAGCAAGGCGGCTTCCATCCTGGAGTGGGCCGTCACCAAGATGGATGAGCGCTACGAGCTGCTGGCCGAGGCCGGCGTGCGCGACATCGCCAGCTACAACACCCTCTCCTGGGAAGACCTCAAGGACCGCTTCAACCCCACCAACGAGGAGGAAGAGGCCCGCATCCCCAAGAAGCTGCCCTACATGGTCTTCGTCATCGACGAGCTGGCCGACCTGATGATGACCAACAAGGAGGTGGAGAGCTTCATCGTCCGCATCGCGCAAAAGGCACGCGCGGTGGGCATCCACCTGATCCTGGCCACCCAGCGGCCGCAGGCCAACGTGGTGACGGGGCTCATCAAGTCCAACATGCCCTGCCGCGTGGCGTTCAAGGTCGCCAGCGGCATGGACAGCCGCATCGTGCTGGACCAGAAAGGCGGCGAACTGCTGCTGGGCCAGGGCGACATGCTCTTCCTCTCGCCGCGCTCCAGCAAGCTCACCCGCGCTCAGGGCACGCTGGTGGATGACAGCGAGATCCGCAAGACGGTCAAGTTCCTCAAGGAGGTCGCGCAGCAGCACTTCGAGCCGCAGTTGGTCCAGCTCCGCTCCGACAGCGGCGGGGGGGTGGACGAGTCGGCCATGAAGGACCCCTTGTTCGAGGAGGCGGTCAAGATCGTCATCGAGTCGCAGCGCGGGTCGGTGTCGCTGCTTCAGCGGCGGTTGACGATCGGCTACGGGCGTGCCTCACGACTGATCGAGGCCATGGCTGCTGCGGGCATCCTGGGCCAGTACAAGGGCTCGCAGGCCCGCGAGGTGACCATCACGCTGGAGGAGTGGGAGGCGATGAAGGCCCAGATCGCCGCCGACGAGGGCCAGCAGGACCAGGCCGCGGAGGAAGAGGATTTCGACGACGAGAGCGTGCCCGACGAATTCGACGACGAGTACAAGCAATAGACGTACGCATCACCGCCGCGCCGCCGCCTATCTTGGCGCCGCGATGGACTGGCCTATCAAGCGGCGCGGAGATTCGCTTTGCTCAGGTAGTCAGCCAGCCGCAGGCGGTCGATATCGCTCTGGAATTGGTCGAGGGTCATCCCCATCCGCACCGGAACGACGTCGGGCGTGTCTTCGTGAAGGCGGATGATCCGCCCCGTGGCGCGGAACAGCGTGTGCGTCATCCCCGGCAGCATGCCGCGAACCTCCACGCGCGTGCCCGGCTCCAGCGGCGCATCAAGCTCAAAACGCATGCCCGTGAGGCTGATGTCGTAGATGTGGCCCGTCCAGCAGTAGCGCGAAGCGCCCGCGGGACGCACGCGCAGCAGCGTGTACATCGCCGGGACCCGCAACCGCGGCTGACCCCGATGCTCCTCCGATTGAATCCCCATCCTCGACGACATGGAGAATGCTCCTGTCCAAATTGCAAATGATCGAAAAATGCCTTGCTATGCCATGCTCATCGGTCAATCGGCACAACGGGTTAACTCGGCAGGACCGTCACGGGCGGCACGGACGCTAGCTCCGTTGAAGCCGCGGACCGCCACCGGCCGATAACAGCAGCATGAATCCCCAGGCGTCGGAACGCGCGCAGCAACCAGGCCGCGAGCCGGGGCTGCGCACGCTGTTGATGGGCACCGCTCACAGCATCGGGCAGCTTGCCCATGTGCTGGAGGCGGCCCAGCCTCAGCCGATTGTCGTCGGCTGTCTCCTGCCGGCCTCCGCGGCGCAGGCGTCTCTCGCTTTGCCCGCCTGCCCCGTCCTGGGCTCGCTGGATCAGCTTGGTGAACCGCTCCTCCAGGCTCACCGTGTCGAACAGGTGCTCATCAGCCTGCCCCTGGCGATGGGGCAGGTGATCCGCGAAGCGGCCCAGGCGCTCGATCAGCAGGGCGTTCTCTGGCGATTTCTGCCGACGCTGGACGACCAGCTGGCCGGGCGCATCGGCGCGCGGCTTGTCGGCGGGGCGAATCAAGCCGGCGCCGCTTCGTTCTACAGCGCCGGGGCGATCCTCGATCCCTCAGCCCTCATCGATCGTCAGCCGCGCCCGCTCGATGAGGACGCGATCCGCGCCTGCCTGGCCGGCAGGACGGTGCTGATCACCGGCGCTGGCGGGTCGATCGGCTCGGAGCTGGCGCGCACCGCGGCCCGCTTTGCCCCCGCCCGGCTGCTCTTGGTGGAGCGGTCCGAGAATGCGCTCTTCGAGATCGACCGCGAGATCGCCCGCCTCCACCCACACCTGAACCGCGCCGCCATCCTCCACGACGTGACGCACCGCTGCCAGACGCTTGAGCTGTTGCAGCAGCACCGCCCGGACGTGATCTTCCACGCTGCGGCCCACAAGCACGTGCCCATGATGGAGGAGCACCCCGCCCAGGCGGTGGAGAACAACTTCTACGGCACGCGCGCCATCGCCGACGCCGCCGACGCCTGCGGCACCGACCGCTTCGTCATGATTTCCACCGACAAGGCCGTCAACCCCTCCTCCGTCATGGGGGCCACCAAGCGGCTGGCTGAGCTTTACATCCAATACCTCAACCAGCGAAGCTCGACGACCTTCTCGATGGTACGCTTCGGCAACGTGCTGGGCTCCGCGTGCAGCGTGCTGCCGATCTGGGCCCAGCAACTGGCCCACGGCGGGCCGATCACCGTCACCCACCCGCAGATGCAGCGGTACTTCATGACCATCCCCGAAGCCGCGGGGCTAGTGCTTCAGGCCGCGGCGATTTCGGGCCATTGGGGGCCATCGCCCGCAGCGCCGCCCGCTGCCGCGCGCCAAAGCCGCGACGCTGCGCCGTCCGCTTCGCCCGCGTCACGCTCCGCCGGCGGCGAGGTGTTCCTCCTGGACATGGGCCACCCGGTGCGCATCCTTGATCTGGCCCAGCGGTTCATCCGCTCGCAGGGCCTGGAGCCGGGCGTGGACGTGCAGATCCGCTTCACCGGCGTTCGGCCGGGCGAAAAGCTCTACGAAGAGCTGGCCTACGACGGCGAGGACATGCTGCCCACGCCGCACGAGTCGATCCGCATCTGGCGCACCACCCCGCCCGACGCGGCGCAGATGCAGCGGATCATCGCCACCTTCGACCGCCTGCGCCAGCGCGGGGGCGATCCATCGCACCCGTGGCGCAGCGTGAGCCGACAGGCCATCCTCAACGCCCTGCGCGCCGCGATCCCCGAGATGGTCCGCGCCGCAGCGGGCTGATGCAGCCGCGCGCCTGGGCAGCGTCTTGACGCCTCGCTGGTGGGCCGCGCTTGCCAAGCTGCGCAGCGTCTGCTACCAAAAGCCGCATGACTTTATCCCGCAGGCGGACCCAACTCCGCCCCGTCACGCTTGAACCCTTCGTCACCGCAGCGCCGGGCAGCGTGCTCATCACGCAGGGCGGCACGCGCGTGCTGTGCACCGCCAGCATCGCCCGGGACACGCCCGCCTGGCTCATCGACCCGGCCACGGGCCAGGCCGCCCGCGGCTGGGTGACCGCGGAGTACGCGATGCTGCCCGGCTCCACGCGCGACCGCAAGCGACGCGGGGCCGACGGGCGGTCCACCGAGATCCAGCGGTTCATCGGCAGGGCGCTCCGCGCCGCGGTGGACCTGACAAAAATGCCCGGCGTGACGATCACCTGCGACTGCGACGTGCTCTGCGCCGATGGCGGCACGCGCACCGCTGCCATCACCGGCGCGTTCGTGGCCCTGGCCCAAGCTATCCGGGCGGCGCGCAAGCAGGGCCTGATCCAGCGCGACCCCATCCTCGGGCCCGTCGCCGCGGTGAGCGTGGGCCTCGTTGACAGCCGGCTCCACCTGGACCTGGATTACGCCCTGGACGCCCGCGCCCAGGTGGACATGAACGTCGTCATGAACCACCGCGGCCGGTTCATCGAGGTGCAGGGCGCCGGCGAGCAGGGCACCTTCAGCCACCAGGAGCTTCAGGCGATGCTGAAGCTGGCTGGGCAGGGGATCCGCAAGCTCATGCGCCTCCAGCGCCAGGTGCTGCGCGGGGCCCTGCGCTCCTGAATCGCCCGCTTGGGCAAAATGCTCGGTGCCCCGGCCGCTACGTGATGCCAGGGGCGCAACGCCCTCGCCTCCCGCCCCGGCGAGCCCAGATCGCTACACTATCGCGATGCCCTGGACGTTGTACCGCTACATCCTGCGGGAGCTGTTGAAGCTGCTGGTGCTGACCACCGCGGTGCTGGTGATCGTGATCAGCTTCGCCGCGGCCATCAAGCCCATGTCGGAGGGGATGCTCAGCGCCTCGTCGATGGCCAAGTACCTGGTCTACACAGCCCCGACGATGCTGGGCTTCGCCCTGCCCTTCGCCGGGGCCTTCGCCAGCACGCTGGTGTTCATCCGCATGGCAGCGGACAACGAAATCCTGGCCTGCTCAGCCAGCGGGATGAGCTACCGCACGATCCTGATGCCGGTGCTGGTGCTGGGCGTGGCGCTGACGATGGGGCTGTTTTACCTGTCGAACTTCGTCATCCCGCGCTTCTACCGCGCCGCGGCCCAGACGGTCGAAAGCGACCTGATGGACGTGCTGGTGAGCCAGCTCAACCAGAATCGGCCGTTCGTGTTCGACGACCTGGTGCTCTACGCCGACCGCGCCGCGGAGGGCCAGCCCACGCCGGAGATGGTCGCGCAGCTCGACTCGCCCATCCCGCCGTCCAAGTGGATCCACCTGGAGGGTGTGGCGGTAGGGGAGCTGGACGAAGAAGGCCACCTGCGCAGCCACACCACCGCCCAGCGGGCCAGCCTGCTGCTGTTCCGCGACCAGGACCAGTCCTGGGTGACCATCCGCGCCCACGACGCCCAGTTCTACGACCCGGCGCAGGGCAGCTTCCGCGAGGGGTTCTACGAGCTTTACGACTCCCCGCCCGTGCGGCTGCCCAGCCCGTTCCGCGACAGCCCTAAGTTCCTCTCCTGGCCCCAGCTACGCCAACTGGGTCAGCAGCCGGACCGCTACGACCAGGTGCGGCAGTTCAAGCGGAACCTGGCGCGGGCGCTGGCGGCGGAACGGCTGCGGCAGTTGATCCGCGCGAGCCTGGAGCCGCGCAGCCCAACCGCGGGGCAGGTCATTTTGCAAGGCGTACGCCCCGACGACC
>DASVCG010000454.1:0-5574 GCA_036381755.1 Phycisphaeraceae bacterium
CCCCATCGGCGTGCGCGCCTGCTACGACGAGGGCAAACGCGCCGCAGAGACGCTGTTCTTCGATTACCACCGGGCCAACGGCGTCAACATCCGCGTCGTGCGCATCTTCAACACCTACGGCCCGCGGATGCACCCCTACGACGGCCGCGTGGTGTCCAACTTCATCCTCCAGGCGCTGCGAGGCGAGGACATCACCGTCTACGGCGAGGGCTCGCAGACGCGGTCGTTCTGCTACGTCGACGACCTCATCGAGGGCATCCTCCGCATGATGAACGGGCCGGATGATTTCGTCGGGCCCGTCAACCTGGGCAACCCCGACGAGTTCACCATCCTGGAGCTGGCGCAAACCATCATCGAGATGACCGGCTCGCGCAGCCGGATCGTCCACCTGCCCCTGCCCGCCGACGACCCCGCCCAGCGCCAGCCGGACATCACCCTGGCCCGGACGAGGCTGAACTGGGAGCCCACGGTGCCCCTGCGCGACGGCCTGCGCAAGACGATCGACTACTTCGCCTCGCTGGACCTGCGCCGCTTCCGCAAGCCCACCAGCCACACCGCGCACAAGAACACCCAGCAGCTGATTCAGTGAGGCCGGCGCTGCGGCGCGCGGGGACGCAGCGTTTTGCTATCTTGTGGGGCCCGGCAACCAGGCCGGCCTTCAGGAGTCAGGATTATGGCCATCAAAACGGATCTGTTCGACCTGACCGGCAAGGTCGCCCTCGTCACCGGCGGGGCCAGCGGGATCGGCAAGGCGATCGCCGCGGCCTTCGTCCAGCACGGGGCGAAGGTGCTCGTGGGTTCGCGCACGCAGGAGAAGGTGGACGCGACGGCGAAGGTGCTCGACGGCCTGGGCGACACCACCGGCGTCGAGGCGGTTGCCGCAGGCGTGGTGCTCGACGTCACCAGCAACACCAGCATCGAGCGGGCGGTGCGCAAGGCGGTGGACCTCTTCGGCGGGCTGCACATCGTCGTCAACTCTGCTGGCGTCATGCTCCGCAAGCCCACCTTCGACCTGACCGACGAGGAGTTCAACCGCATCTACGACACCCACGTCACCGGGGCGCTGCGTGTGGCCCAGGCCGCGGGGCGCGTCTTCCGCGAACAACACGAGGGCTGCATCATCAACCTGGCCTCCATCAGCTCCTTCGTCGACTTGATCGAGGTGGCCGCCTATGCCGCGGCCAAGAATGCCGTGCTGGGCCTGACCCGATCGCTGGCCAACGAGTGGGCCAAGCACGGCATCCGCACCAACGCCATCGCGCCGGGCTTCGTGCCCACCGACATCAACCGCAAGATGATCGAGAACACCGACCGCGGTCGGCGCATCCTGGAGCATACCCCGATGGGCCGCTTCGGCGTGGCGGAGGAGATCGCCGGCGGGGCGGTCTACCTGGCCTCCCCCGCGGGGCGGTTCGTCAACGGCCACACGCTCGTCATCGACGGCGGCTACCTGGCCTGCGGCATCGGCGACAGCGTCGCGCCGTGGACGCAGCCCGCCTGATGCCCGATGAAACTCGGAACGGCAAGCGCCTAAGAAGCGCAGCCCTCCTTTCCCATGAGCACATCCACTCGCGCAAAAGAATTCCGCTATTCCCCTTCGCTCGTCCACCAGCGGCTCATGCGCGAGATCCGGCCCGCGCTGAGCTACGATGGCGGTGACGTGACCGCGTGGCAGGCCGCTCTGCGTCGCCGGCTGCGGCGGCGGCTCGGTTACGACCAAATGCCCCGTCACAAGACCCCGCTCAACGTCCGCACGCTCTGGACCCGCGAGCACGAGCTGGGCACGATCGAGAAGCTCGTGTTCACCAGCGAGCCCGACGCGGACGTGCCCGCCTACCTGTGCCTGCCGCGCGGCGTCGAGCCGCCTTATCCGGTGTTCATCTGCCTCCAGGGCCACAGCACCGGCATGCACAACTCCATCGGCGTGGCGCTGGAGGACGAGACGCAGACGATCCAGGTGGAGGGCGACCGTGACTTCGGCCTGGGCTGCATGCGGCGGGGCGTCGCGGCGCTGTGCATTGAGCAGCGATCCTTCGGCGAACGACGGGAGAAGCACCAGCAGCGGGTGTCGCCGCACCAGTGCCACGACGCGGTGATGCACGCCTTGATGCTCGGGCGCACGCTCGCTGCGGAGCGGGTCTACGACGTGGACCGGGGCATCGATCTGCTCGCTCAGCGCACGGGCCAGTTCGACCTGGGCCGGCTGGGGGTGATGGGCAACAGCGGCGGCGGCACGGTCACGCTCTTCGCTGCTGCGCTGTTGCCGCGTGTGCGGCTGGCGATGCCCTCGTGCGCGTTTTGCACCTACCGCGAGTCGATCATGTCGATCTACCACTGCGCGGACAACTACGTGCCGGGGCTGTTCCTGGACGCGGAGATGGCCGACATCGCCGGGCTGTTCGCGCCCAGGCCGATGGTGGTGGTCGTGGGCAAGGAGGACGTGATTTTCCCGCTCGCCGGCGCCCGCAGGGCGTTCCGCGCGCTCCGCGCGATCTACCGCGCCGCGGGCGCCGAGGACCGCTGCCAGCTTGTCATCGGCCCGGAAGGCCACCGCTTCTATGCGGAGCAGGGATGGCGGGTGATGATGCGATATCTCAAGCGGGCAGGGCGATAGGACGCCCCTTTCTCTAGTTGATGCCCGTTGAGCTCGCAGCGGTCCATCGGGCCGCCTACGATGTTCCATGTCACGCCCACCCCAGCAGGAGGCCCAATCACCATGTCCACGCCACTAAGCGACGCCCAGATCCAAGACGCTCTCAAGAGCCTGCCCGGCTGGCGCTATGAAGAGGGCAAGCTCAAGCGGCGGTTCCAGTTCGGCGGCTTCAAGGAGGCGGTCAGCTTCATCGTGCGCCTGGCCTTCGAAGCCGAGCGGCTCAACCACCACCCCGAGCTGCGCAATATCTACAACCGGGTGGAGATCGCCCTTTCCACGCACGACGCCGGCGGGCGCGTGACCGCCAGGGACGTCGAGCTGGCCAAGGCGATCGAGTCGTTCAACTGGCTGCCCGCCTGAAGCGGACGCGGATTGCCTTGCCGCTGCGGGGCGATACGATGTTCCCTTATGGATCTATTGGAGCGATTGGTTCAGACCCCCGCGGTGTCTGGGCGGGAGCATCGCCTGCGCGAGCTGATCCGCCGGGAGACGCAGGATCTTTTTGACGAGGTGAGCGTCGACGCGATGGGCTCGCTCATCGGCGTGCGTCGGCCGCGGCCCGCGGGCGGCAAGGGTTCGCCCGCTTCTGCTAGGCCGCTGAAAGTCATGCTCGCGGCGCACATGGACCAGATCGGCTTCCTGGTGCGCCACATCGACGACAAGGGCTTTTTGCGGATCAACCCCGTCGGCGGGTTCGACCCGCGCAACCTCTTCGCCCGGCTGTGCGTCGTCTGCCCGAACCTGGCCGACCCTTCCCAGGATTTGCCCGGCGTGCTCAAC
This sequence comes from Phycisphaeraceae bacterium, assembly GCA_036381755.1. Classification (GTDB taxonomy): domain Bacteria; phylum Planctomycetota; class Phycisphaerae; order Phycisphaerales; family Phycisphaeraceae; genus DASVCG01. The sequence continues at coordinate 3,434 of DASVCG010000454.1, forward strand.
CCCGGCGGCAAGCCCATCCACATCGCCACCGAGGAGGACAAAAAGAAAATTCCCGATCTTCAGGAGTTCGTCATCGACCTGGGCCTGCCCGCGGAAGAGGTCAAGCGCCGCGTGCGCATCGGCGACATGGTGGTGCTGCGGGCGCCCTTGGTCCGCGTGGGCGACACCGTCGTGGCCCAGGGGCTGGACAACCGCGTGGCCTGCTGGATTCTCATCCGCGCGTTGCAGAAGCTGACGCGCCACGATTGCCAGATCCACGCTGTATTCACCGTGCAGGAGGAAGTGGGCCTGCGCGGCGCGGGGGCCGCGGCGTTCGGCGTCGAGCCCGACGTGGGCGTCGCCATCGACACCACCTTGTGCGTGGACACCCCCGGCGTGCCCGAGGACCAGCGCGTCACACTCCAAGGCGCCGGCGCTGCTTTGACGGTGATGGACTCCTCCGCCATCGCGGACCCCGATCTGCTCGAGCAGTTCGAGCGCATCGCGCAGGAGAGGCAGATCAAGCATCAGCGGTCGATCCTGCCCCGCGGCGGCACCGACGCTGGCGCCATCCAACGCACACGCCAGGGCATCCGCACGCTCACCCTCTCCTGCCCCACGCGCTACATCCACACCGTCACCGAGATGATCCACCTGGACGACCTGCACGCCTGCCGCGACCTCCTGGCGGCGTACCTGGAAGAGGTGGCTTAAGCAGGGCGTTCAAGCTGGGCGTGGAGTCCCCGGCAAGGGTTCTCGGAGTGTCGGCTGCGGGTGCACGCTCAGAAGGCGGCTTGCTGAGGTCGGTGCCGAATTCACACCCGGTTCCTCAGATCACAGCCTGTAGAAAGACGGTTTCTTCCAACGTGGGCAGATGCGTTGGAAGATGCGGGCGGTAAATCCAAAGTCTCAAAGCCGATGCTGCGTCCTGGTTACGCGGCGCTCTGCTTCGCCTGCGGCACCGGCTCGAAGCCGTCGCAGCCGCTGATCGGGGTCACTTTCAGGTGCAGCGCCTCGTGCTGTGGGTGGTTGCAGGTGTCGATGTAGTCCTCAGGCGCCGCGTGCCGAACGCGGATGTTGACCAATTGCGGCTGCTGGGGGTGGCGCTCGCCAAAGTGCACGCACAGGCCACACTGTCCTTCATGAACCTCGAACATGGCACCACTTCCTTTCATGCTGCGTGTTCCGAGCATTTCCGGACGGACCTGAGCCGACCAGCCGGGCCGACTCTCACTCTATGGATTATCCGCAGTGTCCCGCCGCGATTCCACTTTGGGGCCGTTTTTTGGGACGTTTTGGGGGTACATGACACCGAGTCGCAATATCGACGCCTGCACAACCCGCACAAGAAAATCATCCCGCAGCGGGGTGGGCGTGGAGGACGACGTCAGCGCGGGCACAGCCGGCTCACCATTTGGCGGCGGGCTCGGGCTTGACGTATTCGAGCAACTGCCTCTGACTCTCGAGCTGCTTGCGCAGCGTGGGGTAATCCACCTGCTGCACCGCCACCCCCGCGTCGATCGCCAGCGCCGCCGCGGTCGCTGCTGACTGCGACAGGATCATGAACACTGGCTCCATCCGCACCGAGCCAAACGCGATGTGCGACGCCGAGAGGCACACCGGCACGAGCAGGTTCTCGCACTGACCTGCTGAGGGCACAATCGAGCGGTACGGCACCGGGTACGGCGACTTGGACGGAACCTGCACGTCGCCCTCGTTGAGCACCCGGCCGTCGCGGACGAACCGCTGGCAGTTGTGCGAATCCATCGTGTACGAGGCGAGCCCCACCGAGTCCTCGGCCTTGGCGTCGCCGCGGCAGTCGTGCTCGGTGATGACGTAGTCGCTGACCATCCGCCGACCTTCGCGGACATAGATCTGGTGCGGCCAGCCGCCGGTGGCCTGGAACTCATCACGGCACAGGCCCCACTGGGCCATCTGCTCGCGCACGTCGTCGGGCACCGCTGGGTCGTGCACCTGGAACCACATCAGCCCCTGCTGATAGGTCACGTGCTCCTGGAAGATCCGCTCGCGGGTGGCGTAGTCGGCCTCGGGCCAGGCGTCGCTGTGGCCGATGTAGTCCGTCGAGACGGCGCCGTAGTTGTTGGTGTCGGTCTTGTCGGGCGTCACGCGGTCGAACTTGCGCAGGTTGCTCCGCCAGCCGG
>DASVCG010000455.1:0-6041 GCA_036381755.1 Phycisphaeraceae bacterium
CGCGATCTGCTCGCGCTGCGTGCCGATGAGCCGCGAGACCACGACGTTGAGCAAAAACGCCGCCACGCTCAGGAAGATGCTCGGCGCGATCAGGCCCATGGCGCGGAGCTGCTTGATCTCGTCGGAGAGGTAGCGGTGGGAGAGCTGATCCTCTCGGCCGTAGGACCCGATCCCCCCGTAAGGCTCGATCAATTCATCCAACCGCTCGATCACCTGCGCTTCTGAAGCGCCCGGGGCCAGGGCGAGTGTCACGTCGTTGAAGGCGCCTTCCATGTCGTAGGCCGCGGCCAGCGCCTCGCGCCGCATCCAGAACACGCCGAAGCGCTGCGGGTCCGGCAAAACCTGGCCCTGCCGCATCTGGAGGACGTATTCCGGCGACAGCGCCACGCCCACGAGGATCAATTCGTCAAGCCTGCCGTTGATGATCGCGCGCACGCGGTCGCCCAGCTCCAGGCCGTGAGCCTGGGCGAAGGCCTCGCCGACCAGCGCCTCATGCCCGGCGCGCGGCCGGGGGTATCGGCCCCGGCGCAGGTAAAGCCGGTTGAGCGCGGGCGGCTCATCATCGGGGATGGAGATCAGCCGGCCCACCGCCGGCTCAGGCAGCCCCTCCACGTCCAGGTTCACGTCGACCACCACGCGCGTCTGCACCTGCGCCACGCCGGGGATCTGCGCGATCCGCCGCTCCAGCGCCTGCGGCGCGCGCTTGAGGGAGGCGAACACGTCCGCGAAGCGGAACTGCTCGTAGTAGGTGGCCTGGGTGAGCTGGAGCGAGGCGAGCGTGCTCAGCGACATGACAAAAGCGCCGATGCCGCAGGCGATGACCAGCGCGATGGCCGCGGCTTGGCTTCGCATCTGCCACAGGTCGCGGACGAGCTTGCGGTTAAGCGGGTGCACGCGGCGAGGCTCCTTACCAGACCAGCTCGGTCGCCGGCGTCTTGTGCGGGTTGCGGCGCTGGCTGGCGATTTGCCCGTCCGAGAGCGACACCACGCGGTCGGCCATCTGCGCGATCACCGCGTTGTGGGTGATCACCGCGGTGGTGGTGCCCAGTTGTCGGTTGACGCGCTCGATCACCTCCAGCACGCGCACGCCGGTGGTCACGTCCAGCGCGCCGGTGGGCTCGTCGCACAAGAGCACGTCGGGCCGCTTGGCGATGGCGCGGGCGATGGCCACGCGCTGCTGCTCGCCGCCGGAAAGCTGCGAAGGGAAATGGTCCATCCGCTGGGCCAGCCCCACCAGGTCCAGCGCCTCCTCCGGGGGCATGGGGTCAGCCGCGATGGTGGTGACCAGGGCCACGTTCTCCCTGGCGGTGAGACTGGGGATGAGGTTGTAGAACTGGAAGACGAAGCCCACGTGCCGCCTGCGGTAGAGCGTCAGCGCAGCCTCGCTCGCGGTGGTCAGGTCCTGGCCGCGGTAGCGCACCGTGCCGCTGGTGGGCACGTCCAGGCCGCCCAGGATGTTCAGCAGCGTCGATTTGCCGCTGCCGGAGGGGCCCAGAAGCACCAGCAGCTCGCCGGCGTAAAGGTCCAGGTCGATGCCGCGCAGCGCGTACACGTCCACCTGGCCCATGGAATAAACCTTGGTCAGACCGCGGACCTCAAAGACGACCTCTTTTTGAGTCTCTTGCTGGGCCTGAGTCATCGCGTCCCTGCCGCTTGCTGCGCCGCTGCGGGCCGTCCTCAGCGCCGCGCAACAAGCAGCATGTTAGAGCGCCTGCCGAGGCGATGTCGCGGTCAGCCGCCGGGCCGTCTGAGCCATCGGGCCGGCTATGGCCCCGGCCATCAGCGGGGCGGCGGGTCAGGCGGGCGATAGTAATAAACGTGAACACTGGAGTAGGGCTGAAAGATGCGGTGGCTGTAGCACGCCTTGAGGTCCAGCTCCGGCGGGATGCGGCGGGTGTAGACCCCGCGGGAGGTGGGCGACATCGCCTGCATCACAATCCAGGCCGGGCGGTCCAGCGGCGCCAGGTCCTTCAGCGAAAAGTGATAGCGGATCTCCTGGACTTCATCGGTGCGCAGGTAATAGCGGGCCTGAAAGGACGGGATGGTGTCCGCCAGCACGCGCTCGCCCGGCTGACGGTGCTGCTCCACGTACTCAAACGCCTCGCGCCATCGCGGCCGATAGCCGTACCCGCCCGTGAAGTAGGCCAAATCATTGAAAAGCCCCAGGCCGATGATCGCCAGGACCGGCGTCCACGCCAGCGCAGCACCGGCGTTGTCGCGCAGGGTCCTGCGAATGGCCTCCAAGCCGATCGCCGCCAGCAGCAGCCAGCCGTAGATCGACGGGCGCACATAACGGGTCTGCACCGGGTGGCCCAGCCAGCCCAGCACAACCATGGTGGCCACGGGGACCGCGATGCTGGCCAGCAAGAAGACGGCCAGCCGCCGATCGACGCGCCACAACCACAGCCCCGCGCCCAGCGCCAGCACCGCCACCGGCACGCCCACAAACAACACCGTTCCACCGACGATCACCAGCGCGGAATGCCCCGCCGCCGTGAAGCTGCTTTTGTAGTACCACCACCCCACCAGGGCCGCGCAGACCAGGAGGCCCACCCCCCACAGCAACCCGCCCAGCGCGCCCGGCCGCGCCCCTTGCCCCAGCCACCGACGCACGACCGCGTCCACCGCGAACACGCCCAGGATCATCGGCGAGGTCAGGTGGGTCATGAAGGCCAGGACGAAGAACAAGGCACACGCCAACAGCGTGCGGACCGACCGCCGCGCGGTCCCGTCGTAGTAAAGGATCAAGCAGATGTTGTAGAACAGGATCTGCTGCACGTAGAAGCGCGCGGTCTGGGAGATCCACAGGTGCCACGTCGACACCGCCAGCAGCGCCGTCAGCATCAGCGCCGTGCGACGATCGACCAGGCGCTGCGTCAGCCAGCCCAGGATCAGGACCGACAAAACGCCGATCACCGCCGAGGGCAGCCGCAGCGTCGCCTCGTCGATCCCCGCGTCGCGCCACTGGTGAAACCCCTCCGGCGAAAGCCCGTCGACATCAATGCCCTGAAGCTCCAGGCCGATCGCGGTGGGCAGATACGCCAGCGGCCGCAGGTACTCGTCCAGGCCCGGCTCCTCAGCCACGTGCATGACCAGGAACAGCTCGTCCACCCACATGCTCGGCTCGCCCAGCCGCCAGAAGCGCAGAGCCGCCCCGCTGATCGTCAGCAGGATCAGAATGGTCCAGAAAGCCGCCCGGCTGACCTGTGGCTCCCCGGTCGGTCGCGTCAAAACGGCTCCTGGCGTTTGCACAGCTCAAGATCCTTACTTGAAAGCGTGAAGCGTAGCGATGACGCCGACGGGATATCCCCCCTGCCCCCGCGTCGCCGACATTCTACCGTCCGTCGCTACCCGAATCGGCTCGGCCCGGGCTAAGCTTTGATGGAGATTGAAGAAGCGGTCTCGAATAACCGACTTGGGAAAAACCACGTCGGTGGATACGCTGATGGAGTCTGACCGCCGCTGCCCAAAGCCGGACGCGGGGGCGGGGGGAATGGAACCGGCGCACTGCATGTCGGGGGCATCGGCAACCCCACAGGTCGACCCAGGACGCTTTCCCATGAGCTCATTACCTGGAGCGGTTGTCATCGGCGGCCACGCCACGGGGGTGGGCACCGTCCGCTGCCTGCACAAGCTGAACATCCCGATCCACGTCGTGGTCACCCGCGATCACGATTTCGCCCACTACAGCCGCTACGTGTCGGGCTATCAGCGGGCCACGGACATGTCCCGGCGTCCCGAATCGCTCATCGAGCTGCTGGACCGCCAGGCGCAGGCGTGGCGGGGCTGGGTGCTCCTGCCCACCAACGACCACGCCATCGCCGCCATCGCCAAGCATCACGACCACCTGAGCCGGACGTACCGGCTCATCACGCTGCCCTGGCCCATCGCCGGCACGATGCTGGAGAAGGACCGCTTCTACGCCGTCGCCCAGCGGCTGGGCATCCCCACGCCGCGCATCTACGGGCCGGCCCAGGCCACGCTGCTCGAGCGGCAGGACCTGCGCTTCCCCCTGCTGGTCAAGCCCGTCCAGAGCCACCGCTTCTACGAGCTGTTCCGGTGCAAGCTGTTCCGGGTGGAAAACGCCCAGGAGCTGCGCGAGGCGGTCGAAAAGGTCACCTCTGCGGGCCTGGAGGCGCAGGTCATGGACTGCATCCCCGGCGGGGACGACCATTCGTATAACTACTTTGTCTACATGGATCGGCGGGGCGAGCCGGTCGGCGGGATGGGCGGGCACAAGCTGCGAAAAAGCCCGCCGCACTTCGGCGTGGCGCGTCTGGCGGAGGTCGGCCCCGACCTGAACCCGCCCACCCTGCGCGAAGCCACCATCGCGCTGCTGCGCGAGGCGGGCTACAGCGGCATCGCCAGCGCCGACTTCAAGCTCGACCCGCGCGACGGCGTGTTCCGCCTCATCGAGATCAACACCCGGCCGTTCCTGTGCCATCGCCTGCCGTGGCGCGCCGGGTACAACATGATCGAGCTGGCCTACCGCGAAGCCGCGGGCCTGCCGCTGGAGGAGCCGCAAATCCACCACTGGCCCGGCGTGTGGGTGCACCTGCACGAGGAGCTGCGCAACGTCCTGTTCCACCGCCGCGACGAGCAGCTTCGCCTGCGCGACTACCTGGCGCCTTACACCAGGCCCAAGACCTTCGCGGTCTACTCGACGACTGACTCGATGCCCTTCCTGCGGCAATGGGGGCTCACCGGGCTCGACACGTTCCGCGCCGCCGCCAAGCGACTGGGAATCGCCCGCTAGGCCGTCGGGACATCGACGGAGTAAGCCATTGAGGATCGGTCGCCCTGCTCCGCAGTGGACGGCAGGTTCAGGCTCCGCCACACCCGCCGCCACAATGACGCGCCAAGCAGCATCAGGATAGCGCAGCGGGCCGCGGTGAGCATCAGGTCAGCAACCGGGCTGCGCGGGGCGTCGGGGATCGCCGCCAGCAGAATCACCACCGCGACGATCGTCATGGCATAAGGCCAGGCGATGCTTTTCAGAAGCGAGCCGGCCTGGGCGACGCTGATCCGGGCCGCCCGCATCGCCGCCGCCACCACCCAAACCGCGTGAACGGTGAACCCCGCGCTCACCGCCGCGGCCAGGGCGACGAGCCCGCCCCCCGCTGCCAGCACGCCCACCGCCAGCCCCCCCGACACCGCCACGCTCAAAATCCTGATCACCAGCAGCAGTTGCTGATGCGACAGGGCCACCAGCGCCCCCGACGCCACCGAGGCGATGACCGACATGAAGCTCACCAGCATCAACAGCCGGCCCGGCACGATGGCCTGGGCGTAGTCCGGGGTGAGCCAGCGGATCGGCAGGTGCATCGCCAAAGCGCCAAGCCCGATCACCGGCAGCGACGCCAGGCCCAACAGCTCCATGCCTTGCAGCAAGAACGGCTGGGCCGACCGCGGGTCGCGCGTCGCACCCAGGCGCAGGCGCAGGTGAGGGGAGAACACCGCCGAGACGGTCGCCGGCAGCAGCATCACCGCCGCGGTGAAATACGCCTGGATCGCATAGACCCCCAGATCATGCGGGCTGCGCAGCATCCACAGGGCCAGCTTGTCGACGTTCCACAGCACGATCAGCAGGGCATGCCCCACCGCGATGGGCCAGCCCAGCCGCACCAGCCGCCAGGCGTCCGCGGCGCGCCACGCCGGCAAGGGGAACGTCGGCCCCAGGACCGAGCAGCCCGCGACCACCACGACATAGGCCGCGGCCTGACCGATGAGAAACCCGCCCAGGCCGCCCCAAACCGCCCCGACGATGCCCCCAGCGGTGGACAGCGCCGCAAAGCCGATCATCGCCACAGCCGACCAGCCGAACTGCCGCTGCGACGCCAGCGCATCGCGGTAAACCAGCATCAACTGCTGAAGCACGATCAGCAGCGCCGCGGCCCACCACCAGCGGCGGGCCGACTCGTCGTCGGACGCCCCCCCGCCCAGGCCGCCCAGGATCAACCCCACCGCCGCTGCCGTGATGATCCCCCCGCCCAGCGATACCGCCGAGGCGGCGCGGCGGTCGGCGTGGGCCCTGGACAAGT